>JAEMGR010000006.1 GCA_016458225.1 Myxococcaceae bacterium JPH2
CCCTGGAGCCAGGAGCGCTGCCACTGGGCGAAGTCCGCGTACTGGATGGGCAGCGGCGGGAGCGCGGGCGACGAGCCGCTGGCGAAGGCGGCGTACGCGGCGCTCAGCTCCTTCGCGAACACGTCGATGGACCAGCCATCGAAGATGATGTGGTGGAACGCGAGCAGGAGGACAGGGTCCTCGTCGTCCACGCGGACGAGCGTGGCCCGGAGCAGCGGACCCTGGCGCAGGTCGAACGGCTGGCGAATCTCTCGCTCGGCTCGGGCGCGGATGGCCTGGGGCACATCCTGCCCCTCCGCGACGCGCAACGTCTCCCGCTTCAGCGCGACGGCCATGGTGGGCAGGACGTGCTGCAGGGGCTGTCCGTCCTCCTCGGTGAAGACGGTGCGCAGCACGCCGTGCCGCTGCACGAGCAGGGCGATGGACTTCTCCAGCGCGGTGTCGTCGACCGGGCCCCGCAGTCGCGCGAACATCGGGACGTGGTACGCGTGGCCGGTGGCGTCGATCTGCGCGATGAACCACAGGCGCTGCTGCGCGAAGGACTGCGGTGAGCGCTGGCTTCGCGTCATCGGCACGAGCGGCGGCAGGCGCGCGGGCTGGTTCTCCTGGCGCACGTCCTCCAGTCGCGTGGCGAGGGTCTCGACGGTGCGGGCCTCGAAGAGGAGGCGTACGGGGAAGTCGAGCGACAGCGTCTCACGCAGGCGCGAGGCGGCTTGGGTGGCCATGAGCGAGTGGCCTCCCAGGTCGAAGAAGTTGTCCTCCGCGCCCAGACGCGGCAGTCCCAGCAGAGGCGCCCAGATGTCGGCGACCACCTGCTCCAGCGGCGTGCGCGGTGCCACGAACTCGCGCGTGTCGAGTGCCGCCTCCGGCGCGGGCAGGGCCTTGCGGTCCACCTTGCCGTTGGGGTTGAGCGGCAGGGCGTCCAGGACGACGAGGGCGCCGGGGACCATGTACTCGGGCAGCGACTGACGCAGCCGTGCCTTCAGCTCGCCCGCGTCCAACGTGTGCCCGGGCTTGGGCGCGACGTAGCCGACCAGCTTCTTGCCCACGCCCTCATCCAGCGCGACGACCACCACGTCCTTCACGGCGTCGTGGGCGCGCAGCGCGGTCTCAATCTCTCCCAGCTCCACGCGGAAGCCGCGGATCTTCACCTGGAAGTCGGCGCGGCCCAGGTACTCGAGCACGCCGTCGGCCCGGTACTTCACGCGGTCGCCCGTGCGGTACATGCGGCTTCCCGGCGGTCCGTAGGGCGCGGGGATGTAGCGCTCCGCGGTCAGGTCGGGCCGCAGGAGATAGCCGCGCGTGGTGCCTTCTCCCGCGAGGTACAGCTCGCCCACCACGCCCACCGGCACGGGCTGGAGCTGCGCATCGAGCAGATAGGCCCGCGTGTTGGACAGCGGTCGCCCGATGTCGGGCTCTCGCTCCACGCCCACCAGCGACACCGTGGAGAAGGTGGTGTCCTCCGAAGGGCCGTAGAGGTTGTACAGCTTGTGCACCGTGGGCACGCTGTACACGAGGCGCGCGAGCGTGCCGGGGATGGCCTCGCCGCCCAGGTTCACGATGTGCGCGTGGGGTGGCACCGCGCCCTGTTGGACGAGCAGCGCCATCGCCGAGGGCACCGTGTCGATGAGGGTGACCTCGTTCGCCGCGGGCAGCTCCGCGAGGTGCAACGCATTGCGCGCCACCACCACGCTGCCACCGCAAGACAGGGGCGCGAACAGCTCGAACACCGACATGTCGAAGTTCAGGCTGGTGGAGGCGAGCACGCCTTGCAGCGCGGCGCGGTCATAGGTGTCGAGGGACCACTGGATGACGGCCACCGCGTTGCGGTGCGCGATGGCCACGCCCTTGGGCCGGCCCGTGCTGCCCGAGGTGTAGATGAGGTACGAGAGGTTCTCCGGCAGCACCTCCACGTCGGGCGCGTGCTCGGGCTGGAGCGCCAGCTCGGGGTCGGTGTCCAGGCAGACGGCGGGCGCGGGGTGCTCGGGCAGCGTGGCCAACAGGCGCGAGTGCGCCACCAGCGCGGGGCCTCGCGCGTCCTGGAGCAGCCACGCCAATCGCTCCTTGGGATAGTTCGGGTCGAGCGGGACGTACGCGCCGCCCGCCTTGAGGATGCCGAGGACGCCCACCACCATATCCGCCGTGCGCTCCACGCACAGGCCGACCCTCACCTCCGGGCCCACGCCCATGCCTCGCAGCCGATGCGCGAGCTGGTTCGCCCGAGCGTCCAACTCGCGGTAGGTGAGGCGCTTCTCCGGGCTGATGACGGCGACCGCGTCGGGCGTGCGCCGCACCTGGGCTTCCACCAGGCCGTGCAGCGTGGCGTCGCGCGGGAAGTCCGCCTCGTTGCGATTCCACTCGACCAGGAGTTGGTGGCGCTCGGCCTCGGACAACAAGGGCAGGTCGCTGATGCGGCGGTCGGGTTGGGCGAGCGCGCTGGCGAGGAGTCGCGCGTGGTGGTCGGCCATCCGCTCGAGGGTCGCGCGGGTGAACAGGTCGACGTTGTATTCCCAGAGGAAGGACAGGCCCGTGGGCGCCGGCTGTGCGAAGAGGGTGAGGTCGAACTTCGACATCCCCGTCTCCACGTCGAGCGTCGACGCGGTGATGCCGGGCAGCTCCAGCGTGGCGGTGGCCGCGTTCTGGAGCACGAACATCGCCTGGAAGAGCGGCGTGCGGCTGAGGTCTCGCTCCAGTCCGAGCGCGTCCACGAGCTGCTCGAAGGGCAGTTCCTGGTGCGCGAACGCGGAGAGGGAGGCGTCGCGGGCGCGGTCGAGCAACTGCGTGAAGGTCGTGCCGCTCGGCAGGTGGAGCCGGAGCGGGACGGTGTTGGCGAAGAAGCCGATGAGCGGCTCCAGCTCCGGCTGGGTGCGTCCGGCGATGGGCGCGCCCACCACGATGTCGTCCTGGCCCGTGTAGCGCGAGAGCAGCGCGTGGAAGGACGCGAGCAGTGCCATGAAGGGCGTGACGCCGCGCTGGAGGCACAGGGCATCCAGCGCGCCCGACAGCGCGGGCGGGAGCGAGACGGACAGGTGCGCGCCTCGGAAGGACTGCACGGGCGGGCGAGGCAGGTCGGTGGGCAGCTCCAGCGCGGGAGGCGCTCCGGCGAGGCGCTGCTTCCAACTGGAGAGGAGCGAGTCGAGGACGGGGCCGGTCAGCCACTCGCGCTGCCACCGCGAGAAGTCGGCGTACTGGACGGGCAGCGGGGGGAGGACGGGCTCGGGCTGGCCTCGAGAGAACGCGGAGTAGAAGGCGGCCAGCTCGCGCTGGAGGACATCGAGCGACCAGCCATCACAGACGACGTGGTGCAGGGTCACCAGCAGCACATGGTGGTGCGGCTCGACCTGGAGGAGCGAGGCGCGAACGAGCGGGCCCTGGCGCAAGTCGAAGGGGCGGCGGACCTCTTCCTCCGCGAGCCGGAGCGCTTCGTCCAAGGAGTCGATGCGCCGCGACGTCAGGGCGAAGTCGACGACGGGGGAGATGACCTGGACGGGGCGGCTGTCCACCTGGGTGAACGTGGTGCGCAGCGCCTCGTGGCGCTGGATCAGCGCGGAGAAGCTTCGCTCCAGGGCACTGGCGTCCAGCGGGCCCCGCAGGTTCAGGAACAGCGGGAGGTTGTAGGCGAACGACGCGGTGTCGAACTGGTGGATGAACCAGAGGCGCTGCTGCGCGAAGGACAGCGGGAGCGGACCTGTGCGCGGTTTCGCGACGAGCGCGGGCGCGTGCGGCAGCGCGGCGGAGGACTTCTGGGGTTCGAGCAGGGACTGGAGGTGGTCGGCCAGCTCCTCGACGGTGGGGTGCTCGAAGAGGGCGCGCAGCGGGAGGTTGATGAGGAAGCGCGCGCGCAGGCGTGACACCACCTGCGTGGCGAGCAGCGAGTGCCCGCCGCGCTCGAAGAAGTTGTCGCTGACGCCCACGCGGGGCAGATGCAGCAGCGTGGCCCACAGCGACGCGATGGCCGCCTCGACTGGCGTGCGCGGCGCGATGAAGGATTCCTCGTCCGAGGCGAGGACCGGCGTGGGGAGCGCCTTGCGATCCAGCTTGCCGCTGGGCGTGAGCGGGAAGGTGGCCAGGGTCGTGAAGGCCGCGGGCACCATGTACTCGGGCAGCCGGCCCTTGAGCGCGGAGCGCAGCGTCGCGGCGTCCAGCGTGACGCCGGGCTTCGGCACGACGTAGGCGAAGAGCTGCTTGCCCAGGCCCGCCTCATCGCGGGCGACGACGGCCACGTCCTGGACTCCCTCTATCGCGGAGAGGGCGGCCTCCACTTCGTGCAGCTCGACGCGATAGCCGCGCACCTTCACCTGCGCGTCGCGGCGGCCGAGGAACTCGATGTCACCGGAGGGGAGGAAGCGGGCGAAGTCGCCGGTGCGGTACATGCGCTCGCCGGGCGTGGGCGCATGGCAGTCCGGGAGGAAGCGCTCGGAGGTGAGGTCGGGCCGGTGGAGGTAGCCGCGCGCGAGCTGCTTGCCGCCGATGTACAGCTCGCCCGGGACTCCAAGGGGCACGGGCTGGAGGTACGCGTCGAGCAGGTAGATGCGCGCGTTGGTGATGGGCTTGCCAATGGGTGGCAGGTCCGGCCACGTCTCGGGCGCGCCGCGCAGCATGAAGGCGGTGCCGGCGTGCGTCTCGGTGGGGCCGTAGTGATTGTCCAGGGCGCAGGCGGGCAGCGCGCGCAGCATCCGGCGCAGCGCGGGCGTGAGGCGGAGCTGCTCGCCAGCCGTGTTGATTTCGAGCAGGTGCACCGGCAGCAGCCCCTCCTCCGCGCTCACCTCCGCGAGGTGCTGGAGCGCGACGAAGGGGAGGAAGAGTCGCTCCACGGCGCGCTCGCGCAGCAGGTGCAGCAGCGCATGCGTGTCGCGGCGGACGTCGTCGGTGAGGAGGACGACCTCGCCTCCGGCCACGAGCGTGGGGAGCAGCTCCTGGAAGCAGACGTCGAAGCTGAGCGCGGAGAACTGGAGCGTCCGAGCGCGCGGCGCGGTGGAGCGCAGGTTCTGCCAGTGGATGAGGTTGAGGAGCTGGCGGTGCGGCATGGCCACGGCCTTGGGCACGCCCGTGGAGCCGCTGGTGAAGATGACGTAGGCGAGGTGATCCGGGCCCGAGCGTGGCTCCGGGTTGGTGTCCGGCTGCGCGGCGAGCCCTGGGGTGTCATCGTCCAAGAGGAGCACCGGCGCCACGTCGCGCGGGAGCGAGGGCTCCAGGTGCCGCTGCGCGAGGAGCAGCTTCGCGCGCGAGGACTGGAGCATGAGGGCCAGTCGCTCGGGCGGATAGGCCGGGTCGAGCGGGCAGTACGCGCCGCCGGCCTTGAGGATGGCGAGCAGCGCGATGGGCAGCGAGAGCGAGCGCTCGACACACAGCGCGACGGGCGCGTCCGGGCCCACGCCGTGCTCGCGCAGCAGATGTGCCAGTTGGTTGGCGCGCCGATTGAGCGCGTCGTAGGTGAGGGTGGCGTCCTCGAAGCGGACCGCGATGGCTTCCGGGGCGCGGCGCACGGCCTCCTCGAAGAGGGCATGCGCGCCCAGCGCGGGAGGCACGGACACCGCCGAGTCATTCCACTCGACGAGCAGCCGGTGACGCTCCGTCTCGGAGAGCAGCGACAGGGAGGCCAGCGGACGCGACGGCTGCGCGACCGCGCCCTCCAGCAGCCGGGCGTAGTGCGCGGCCATGCGCGCCACCGTCGCCTCGTCGAAGAGGTCGGTGTTGTACTCCCACCAGCTCCGGATGCCCTCCGGCGTCTCGCGCATGAAGACGGCGAGGTCGAAGCGCGACACCCCGGGCTCGAACTCCAGCTCCTCCACGGCCACGCCCGGGAGCTGAAGCGCGGACGCGCCGCTCTCCTGGATGAACATGACCTGGAACAGCGGCGTGCGGCTCAGGTCTCGCACGGGCTGGAGCGCCTCCACCAGTTGCTCCAGCGGCACGTCCGGATGCGCGTAGGCCCCGAGGCAGACCTTGCGCACTTGCGCCAGGAGGGTGCGGAAGTCCTGCTCACCAGCGACCTCCACGCGCAGCGCCAGCGTGTTGGCGAAGAAGCCGAAGACGCCCTCCAGCTCGCGCCGGCTCCGCGCCGCGATGGGCGTGCCCACCACGATGTCCGACTGGCCGCTGTAGCGAGAGAGCAGGGCCTGGAAGCCCGCGAGCAGCGTCATGAAGGAGGTGACTCCCTCCTTGCGGCTCAGTGTCTGGATGTCGGTGGACAGCGCGGCGGGCAGGGCCACGCGGTAGCGCGCGCCGCGCGAGGATTGGACCGGTGGACGTGGCCGGTCCGTGGGCAGGTCGAGCGAGGCAGGAGCGCCCGCGAGCTGCGCCTTCCACCACGCGAGCTGCCCTTCGAGTACTTCGCCGCGCATCCACTCGCGCTGCCACGCGACATAGTCCGCGTACTGCACGGTGAGCGGCGGCAGCGTGGGCGCTGCGCCCGAGAGCGCCGCCACGTAGAGTGACTTCAGCTCTCGCTCCATCAGGCCCAGCGACCAGACGTCGCAGATGATGTGGTGGACCGTGAAGAGCAGCGCGTGCACCTGCGGCGCCAGTTGGATCAGCCGCGCGCGGAACATCGGGCCCTGCTTCAACTGGAACGGCTGGCGGACCTCCGCCTCGGCGAGCCGACGCAGCGCGATGGCTTCGTCCTCGGCCCCTGTCGTGTCGAGTGCCTCCACGGGCAACGCCACGTCCAGGTGGGGCACGATGCGCTGCTCGGGACGGCCATCCACCTCCTCGAAGTGGGTGCGCAGGGCCTCGTGACGCTGGACCCACGCGACGAAGGCCCGCTCCAACGCGGGCGCGTCCAGCGGGCCCGTGAGCCGCATGAAGTACGAGACGTTGTACGAGGAGTTCCCCGGCGCGAGCTGATCGATGAACCACAGCCGGAGCTGCGCGAACGACAGCGGCAGCGTGCCTTGGCGGGACACCGGGACGACGGGCGGCGCTCGACGCGCGGGCTTGGGTGGGGGCGCGGCCGGCGCGAGCGTGCCAGCCGACTGCGTGTCTCGCGGGAGCGGGGACCCAGGGTGCTCGTTCATGGCGCGGCTCGGGATGAGGAAGAGGAGGGGAGAGGAACGTTCATGCGCGCGCGGGAGATGGACCCCACGCGCTCATGCGCTTCAGGCCGCGGGGGCCGCGCCGCCCTGTTCCTGCAGGAGCTGCTCGCAGAGCGAGGCCACGTGCTCCAGCGTGTTGAACAGGTCCACCATGGAGACCTGCACGCCCAGCTCGTCCTCGATGCGGTTGGCCAGCATGGTGGCGAGCAACGAGTTGCCGCCGATCTCCAGGAAGTGGTCCGCCGGCCGCACCACCTCCACTCCCAGCGACTCGCGCCAGTAGTCAGCCAACTTCTGTTCCATGGACGTTCGGAGGACGCTGTCGGTGCTCACGGGTTGCTCCTTGAGTGCACGGATATCTGAATGTTGCGAATTTAAGAATTATCTCGTTTATTCCGCGAGAGGAAGGCGCGTTGAATGGCGGCGCGCAGATGCGCCGCGAGCACCTCCACGTTCCCGGGGCGGAGGATGGAGTAGTGGTCGCCCGGGATGACGTGGACCTCCAGCGGGCCGGTGGCCACGCGCTCCCACTCGTGCACACGGGGTGACGCGCTGGATTCGAGCGAGAGCACGGGGCCGGAGTACTGCGGCGTCTCGTAGGTCCACGCGGCCATGAGGTTCGTCTCGAAGACGTGGCGCAGGGACTGGAGCGGCTCGGTGTCGCTGGGCGAGCGCCCGGTGGCGCGCAGCAGGTCCTCGTAGAAGAGCGCGCCGAAGCGGCTGCGCTCCTGCTCCAGGTCAGGCGTCTGTCCCTCGGCGAAGGGCCGGGCATACGTGTCGATGAGCGCGAGCAGCGCGACCTGCTCGCCTTGCCCCGTGAGCCGCGAGGCCATCTCCCACGCGATGGAGCCCCCCATGGACCAACCGCCGAGCAGATAGGGCCCGTGCGGCTGACGGGCGCGCACGGCGGCGAGGTAGTGCTCGGCCAGGGCTGGAATCGTTCGCAGCGGTTCGGCCTCGCCCTCCAGGCCGCGCGCTTGGAGGCCGTAGATGGGCCGCTCGGAGCCGAGCGCTCGCGCCAGCTCCGCGTAGCTGAGCACGGTGCCGCCCACGGGGTGGACGCAGAAGAAGGGCGGGTGCGCCGCGCCGCCCCGCAGCTCCACGAGCGGAGACGCGTCGCGCGTGTCCTGCCGCAAGTGCTCGGCGAGCTTCTCGACGGTGGGGTGCTCGAAAAGGGTGGCCACCGGCAGCGCGCGGCCCGTCAGTCCCCGGACGCGCGACAGCAGGCGCAGGGCGGACAGCGAGTGGCCGCCCAGGGCGAAGAACGAGTCCGTCACGCCGATGGGCCTTGTCGCCAGCACCTCTTCCCACACCTGCACGAGCCGCTGCTCCAGCTCCGTGCGAGGCGCGACGTGCGCGCCCCCGAGCGACTGGCTTGGATCCGGCACGGGCAGGCCCTTGCGGTCCACCTTGCCGGTGGGCATGAGCGGCAGGGACTCCAAGCGCACCAGGGCCGAGGGCAGCATGTACTCGGGCAGGCGCCGCGCGAGCGCATCGCGCAGGGACTCGGGCTCCCATGCGGACGCGGGCAGGACGACGTAGCCCACGAGTCGGCGCTCTTTGGGCGAGTCCGCGGGCGAGCCCGCTGGTGAGTCCTCGCGCACCACGACGATGGCGTCCTTCACGCCCGGTTGGGCGCGCAGCGCGGCCTCCACCTCGCCCAGCTCGATGCGGAAGCCTCGCAGCTTCACCTGTCCATCGCGGCGGCCAAGGAACTCCAGCGTGCCGTCCGCGAGCCAGCGGGCCTGGTCTCCCGTGCGGTACAGCCGCGCGCCCGGCGTGGTGCCGAAGCGCGAGGGGATGAAGCGGTCGGCGGTGCGGTCCGGCCGCCCGTGATAGCCGTGGGCGAGGCTGGCGCCTCCGACGTGCACCTCTCCGGGGACGCCGATGGGGCTGAGCTGCCCGTGGTCATCGAGCACCAACACCTGGAGGTTGGGGATGGGCTCGCCGATGGGGGGCAGCGTGGGCCACGTGCTCGGCGCGCCTCGGGCCCGCCAGGCGGTGACGACGTGCGCCTCGGAGGGGCCGTACTCGTTCTCCAGCACGCAGCCCGGGAGCCGCTCGAAGAGCGCCACGAGCGCGGGCGTCACCTGGAGCTGCTCGCCCGCGGTGATGACCTCGTTGAGGGGAGGCAGGCGCTCCTCGCCCAGCGCGGCATCGGCGAGCGACTGCAGCGCGACGAAGGGCAGGAAGAGTCGCTCCACGCCGTGGCGGAGCAGGTGGTGGAGCAGGGCCGTTGGATCTCGCCGCGTCTCGTTGGAGACGAGCAACACCCGGCCACCCAGGCACCAGGTGCCGAACATCTCCTGGAAGGAGACATCGAAGTTGAGCGAGGCGAACTGGAGCGTGGTGGCGGTGGGGTTGACCGCGCGTTGGATGAGCCAGCCCAGCATGTTCCCCACCGCGCGGTGGGACATCACGATGCCCTTGGGGCGGCCGGTGCTGCCGGACGTGTAGACGAAGTAGCAGGGCGCCTCGGGGGAGAGGTCCACGCCCGGAGTGCGCGCGGGCCGTGCGGCGATCTCCTCGGCCGCCCGCTCCATGCGGACCACTCGAGCCGACAGGGACGCGGGCAGGGCGCGCGCGGGCCCCGCGTGTGCGAGCACCACGGGCGCGCCGGTGTCCTCCAACATCAGCGCGAGCCGCTCCGCGGGGAGGCTGGGATCCAACGGAAGGAACGCGGCGCCCGCCTTCATCGTCGCGAGCACCGCGACGGGCATGTCCAGGCTGGCCCGCTCCAGGCAGAGCCCCACGGTGCCCAGCGGTGGAACGCCCAGCGCCCGCAGGTGCCACGCGAGCTGGTTGGCGCGCGCGTCGAGCTGCGCGTAGGTGAGCGCGTGCGCGCCGTCCGTGACGGCCTCGGCGTGCGGTGTGCGGAGGACCTGCTCCTGGACCCAGTGGTGGATGAGGTCCGGGGCGAACGAGTCGTCGCGCCGCGAAGCCCACTCGACGAGGAGCCGATGCCGCTCGGCGTCCGACAAGAGGGGCAGCGTCCCCAGCCGTGCCTCGGGGTGGGAGACCACGGCCTCCAAGAGCCGCGCGTGGTTGGCCGCCATGCGGCGCACCGTGTCCTCGTCGAAGAGGGCGGTGTTGAACTCCCAGAAGCTCACCAGCCCCTGCGGCGTCTCGCGCATGAAGAGGGTGAGGTCGAACTTGGCGAAGCCCGGCTCGAAGTCCAGCTCCTCCGAGGAGAGCCCGGGCAGCGTCAGCTCCGGGAAGCCGAGCTGCACCGCGAGCATCGCTTGGAAGAGCGGAGTGCGGCTCAGGTCGCGCGCGGGCTGCACCGCGTCCACGATGTGCTCGAAGGGCACGTCCTGGTGGGCGAACGCGCCGAGGCAGTGCTCGCGCACGCGGCCGAGCAGCGTGCGGAAGGTGTCTTGTGGCGCGACGCGGGCGTGCAGCGGCAGCGTGTTGACGAAGAAGCCGATGAGGCCCTCCAACTCGCGGCGCACGCGGCCGGAGATGGGCGAGCCGACGATGATGTCCTCCTGCCCGCTGTAGCGCGACAGCAGCACCTGGAAGGTCGCGAGCAGCGTCATGAACAGCGTGACGCCCTCCGCGCGGGCGCACCGATGGATGGCCTCGGTGAGTCCCAGGGGAAGCTGTGTGCGGAAGCTCGCCCCACGGAAGGTCTGCACCGGAGGGCGCGGACGGTCCGTGGGGAGCGCGAGCACGGGAGGCACGCCGGCCAGTCGGTCAATCCACCAGGACAGCTGTTCATCCCGCGCGCCGGCCTCCAGCCAGTCGCGCTGCCATCGCGCATAGTCCGCGTACTGCACCGTCAGCGGCGGGAGTCGCGGCTCGGCGCCTTGGGTGAACGCGCCGTAGAGCGCCGCCAGCTCCCGGGCGAGCACACCCAGGGACCACGCATCGCCCACGATGTGATGCTGGCTCAAGAGCAGCGCGTGTTCGTGGGGCGCGAGGCGCACGAGCGTGGCGCGGAACACCGGGCCTCGCTCCAGGTCGAAGGGGCGTCGGGCCTCCTGCTCGGCGCGCTCGCGCAGGGCCTCGGGGCCCGCGCCGTCGGCCAGCGCCTCCGTGACGAGCACCGTGTCCGGAACGGGGGCCACGCGCTGCACGGGCTGACCGCCCTCCTCACCGAACGTGGTGCGCAGCGACTCGTGGCGCAGACACAGCGCGCGCAGCGCTCGCTCCAGCGCGTCCGCGTCCAGCGGCCCCACCAGCCGCGCGAAGAACGCGATGTTGTAGGAGAAGCCTCCCGCGTCCAGCCGGGAGAGGAACCACAGACGCTCTTGCGCGAAGGACTGGCGCAGCGGCCCCTCGCGCGCAATCACCGCCAGGGGAGGGGCCCGCCGCGAGCGCACGGCGCGCGTCCGTGTCCCATCGGAATCCTTCACGTCCCGTGGCTCGGAGGGGAATGAGAGGGTCATGGCGCCCGCCGAACCTTAACAGGATGTCTTTGAATGTCGTTTTGTCCTAACGCGCGCGCGAATTGAGCTGCTCACGCAAGAGGTGCTTGCGCACCTTGCCGGTGGCCGTCTTGGGCATCGCGTCGACGAGTTCCAGGCGGTCTGGCCAGTACTGATTGGACATGCCCTGCTGCTTCAGGTGCTGGCGCAGCTCGTCCAGGGTGGGCGTGCCCTCGCCCTCGCGCGTCACGACGACGGCACAGACACGCTCGCCGCCAATCTTGTCATCCGAGTGCGCGACGACCGCGACTTCCTTCACCTTGGGATGGGAATACAGCGCGGATTCCACTTCCACGACGGGAATCTTATAGCCATATCGAAAGATGACGTCCTTGAGCCGGCCGACGATGCGGATGCCGCCTCGGCCGTCGTCGCGCGCCAGGTCTCCGGTGTCGAACCAGCCTTCGGCGTCCACACTGGCGGCATAGATGTCGTCACGCTTGAAATAGCTCAGACACTGGCTGGCGCCGCGCACCAACAGGCGGCCGGTGCCGTCTGGATAGGGCGTCCCATCCTCGGCCACGGCGGGGGCAATCCTGACATCCATCCACTCCACCGCGCGGCCGTCGCTGTGGGCGGGCCAGTCTGGCGGGTCGTCCTGGCGGGTGATGGTGACGGCGCCATTCTCCGTCATCCCCCACAATGTGTGCAGTTGAATGCCGAACATTTCCCTCACGGTCGCGATGAGGTGGGGCGGAACGGGGATGGAGCCCGTGGCCAGCTTTCGCAACGAGGAGGTGTCGCGCGGGCGCTTGCGCTGCGTCGCGATGACATTCATCAGGTAGGTCGGAATGCCATAGGAGAAGGTGACGCGGTGCTCCTCGATGAGCTTGAGCGTCAGCTCGGGGTCACCCACGTCCATGTAGACGGCGGTCGCGCCGAGCTGCACGGGGAGCTGGAACAGATAGGTGAAGCCCGTGGAGGCGGTGAGCAGGGACGGGAGGCAGAAGACGTCCTCGCCCGTCAGTGACAGGGTTTCTCCCAGCGCCCGGGTGATGCCGTAGTTGGTGTTGTGGGAGTGGATGACGCCCTTGGGCTCGCCCGTGGTGCCGGACGTGTAGAGGACGTTGCAGACCTCGTCCGCGTGGGCCTCGCGTGCGTCCAGCTCGGCGGCCGGGCGCTCCTCCTCCCAGGCGCGCGCGACGAAGGTGGCGTCGAAGTCCAGCTCGCCCGGCCCCAATGGGCCCTCGGCGCCCAGGAGCACCCGGTGCCGCAGCGAGGGCAGCACGCCCGCGATCTCCCGCGCCATGTCGCGGTGCGTGTAGCCCGCCCAGGCCTGCGGCCCGATGTACACGGACGCCTCGGTGCGGCCGAGGATGAACTCCACCTCACGCCGTCGGTAGTCCGGAGGAATGGGCGCGATGACCGCGCCCATGCGCGCGCAGGCCAGCGCCAGCGCGGAGAACTGCCACCCATTGGGGAGCTGCACCGCGACGATGTCCTCGCGACCCACCCCCAGCGACAGCAACGCCCCCGCGAACCGATCCATATAACGGCTCAGGTCCGCATAGGTCAGACGTGTCACATCCTTGGAAAAATACCGTGCGGCAATGATTGCTGTCTTCTCTGGATGGGATTGCACGGCGCGCCGAAGGTCATCCACAATCGTGGCGTCACGCCACCAACCCCTCTGCCGATAGAGGGCGCCGTGCGTCTGGGCCGCAGGGTTCTGGAAGCGCTGTCCCATCTGGATTCTCCTCGCAGGAATTGACGTATCGCGGCGCGGGAAGCGGCACGGTAGTGATGGTGTTGTCACCGGTAAAGGCAGGTTTTTCTCGCACATCCGAATATTGAGAAAATCCGCGTTGACGTAACACGATGCGATTTCCTAGGGTGCCAGCTCGCGGCCGGAACCCAGGGCTGACGCCAGCGACGCAACGGGCATGATTCCTCTCTCGGCGAATGCATCCCAATTGGAGCGGCGAGCCCGGCGGGTCCGGCGGCTCATCCTGAGGCTGGCGGCCACGCCGTCGGGCTGTCATCTCGGGGGCTCGTTGTCGGTGGTGGAGCTGCTGGTGGTGCTGTTGGGGGAGGTGATGCGGGTGGATCCGCGCGCGCCCCTGTCCCCGGAGCGAGACCACCTCATCCTGTCCAAGGGCCACGCGGCCGCGGGGATGTACGCGGCGCTGGCGGAGTTCGGCTTCCTGGACGCCGAGGAGCTGGTGAGCCGCTACAACGCGGAGGGCAGCCCGTACACCGGACACGTCAACGCGGCGGTGCCCGGAGTGGAGTTCGCCACCGGGAGCCTGGGACATGGGCTGGGGTTGGGCGTGGGGCTCACGCTGGGACACAAGCTCAAGGGCGAGCCCAACCGGACCTATGTGGTGTGCGGTGATGGAGAGATGGGCGAGGGCTCCAACTGGGAAGCGCTGCAAGTGGCCGCGCACCACCGGCTCTCCGCGCTGACGCTCGTGGTGGATCGCAACGGCGGACAGAACGACGGGCCCACCGAGTCCATTCTCTCGCAGGCCTCGCTGGCGCGGCGGCTGGAGGCGTTTGGCTTCCACACCTCCGAGGTGGACGGGCACGACCTGACGGCGCTGGGCGCCGCGCTGCGCGAGTCCGGGGGGGAGCGGCCTCGGGCGCTCGTGGCTCACACGCAGAAGGGCGCGGGGGTCCCCATGCTGCGCGGCAAGGGCCCGCACTACGCGGTGTTCTCACCGGAGCACCTGCGCCGGGCGCTCGCGTCCCTGGGCGAGGAGGCGTCATGAGCATGGCGTCACGGCCCGGCGCGGACCTGCTGGAGACGCCCGAGGTGTGGCTGCGCGAGCACCCGGAGCTGGCCTCGCGGCTCGTCTTCCGTCACGCGGCGGCGCGCTTCGCGGAGCTGGACTCGCGCATCGTCTTCCTCGAGGCGGACCTGGGCGGCGGCGCGGACCCCTTCGAGTCGCGGCACCCGGGCCGCTACTTCAACCTGGGCATCTGCGAGGCGACGCTCATCGACGTGGCGTGCGGCATGGCGCGCGTGGGCCACGTGGTGATCGCCCACTCGTTCGCGCCGTTCGGGGTGATGCGGGCCTGTGAGCAGGTGCGCCTGGGCATGGCGTACGGACGCGCGAACGTGAAGCTCGTGTGCGACTACGGCGGCGTGGCGGGCGCGTTCTTCGGGCCCACGCATCACGCGGTGGAGGACCTGGCCATCCTCCGCGCCATGCCGGGGATGACGGTGGTGTCCCCCATGGACGGGCTGGAGACGGTGCAGGCCACGCGCGCGATGCTCCAGCACGACGGCCCGGTGTACCTGCGTCTGGGGCGCAACCGCGTCACGCGGCACGACGTGCCCCGCGGTCCCTTCGAGCTGGGGCGCGCGCAGTGCCTGCGCGAGGGCGAGGACGTGGGCCTCCTGGCGCACGGCGAGGTGGGCGTGGCGGTGGCGCTGGACGCGGCGCGGCTCTTGGAAGCGCGCGGTGTGTCGTCGCGCGTGCTGAACGTGCACACGCTCAAGCCGCTGGACGAGGCGGCGGTGCTGGAGACGGCGGAGCGCACGCGGCTGCTGGTGACGGTGGAGGAGCACAACGTCCTGGGCGGCCTGGGCGGAGCGGTCTGCGAGACGGTGGGCGCGGTGGGCCTGGGGCGGCGCGTGGTGCGCGTGGGCCTTCAGGACCGGTACGACGCGACGGCGGGCTCGCACGAGTCATTGCTGGCCGGACACGGTTTGGAGGGGGCGCAGGTGGCGGAGCGCGTGTTGAGCGCGCTGCCGCGTCCCCGGATGGCGGCGGTTGGACCAGTCACGAGGAGGAGTTGAATGCAGCCGCAAAAGCAGATGGACGCCCTGGGTGGCAGCCCATGTCCCCTGTGTGCGCTGGACGTCCCGGGGGGGAACCGGATGATGGGCGAGGTCGTCACATGCGAAGGCTGTGACGCGGAGCTGGAGGTGGTGGGGCTCAATCCACTGCGTCTGGCCGAGGCGCCCGAGGTCGAGGAAGACTGGGGCGAGTAGTCGGCCCATGGCGACGATCGACCTCGTCTACACGCGCCTGCGCGCCGAGGAGCGGCTGATTCACGACGCCCTCCGCCGGCGAGACTGCGTCGTGCACATGCACCAGGACGCGGACCTGGTGCTGTCGTTGGACAAGCGGCCCTGGTCGCAGAGCGACACGGTGCTCATGCGCAGCATGTCCTTCACGCGGGCGCGCTACCTGGCCACCTTCCTGGAGGTGAAGGGGGCACGCGTCCTCAACAGCGCGCGGGCCATCTCCACCTGCGGGGACAAGGCCCTGACGTCCGCGGCGCTGGCGGCGCGCGGCGTGCGGCAGCCGTGGTCGTTCGTGGCCTTCGATGAGGAGGCGTGCCTCGCGGAGATTGAGCGGCGGGGCTACCCGGTGGTGACGAAGCCGGTGCTGGGCTCGTGGGGCCGCATGGTGGCGCGCATCGACTCGCGCAGCGCCGCCGAGGGCATCCTGTCCACGCGCTTCGGGACGGGCGGCGCGCAGGACCACGTGGCGCTCGTGCAGCAGTACATCGACAAGCCGGGCTATGACTTGCGCGTGTACGTGATGGGGCGCGCGGTGGGCGGCATGCGCCGGCGCTCCGAGCATTGGATCACCAACACGGCGCGCGGCGCGGTGCCGGAGCGCTACGAGGTCCCCGCCGCGCACGCGAAGCTGGCGGAAGAGGCCGCGGCGGCGGTGGGTGGCGACATCGTCGCGGTGGACCTGCTGGAGACGCGCGAGGGCGAGGTCTACGTCAACGAGCTGAACCACTGCGTGGAGTTCGGGCGGAGCATCGAGCTGACGGGCATCCCGCTGCCGGACCTCATCGCCGAGCACGTGTTGGGAGTCCGGCGATGACGGCGCGCGTGGCGGTGCTGGGCGCGGCCGGCTACACGGGCGGCGAGGTGCTGCGCCTCTTGTTGGCCCACCCGGCCGTGGAGGTGGTGCAGGCGACCTCGGGCCAGTTCGCGGGCAAGCGGCTGGACTTCCCGCATCCGCACCTGCGGGGCATGAGCACGCTGCGCTACTCGCCCCATGACGCGGTGGAGCCGTGCGACGTGCTGGTGAGCTGCCTGCCCTCGGGCGAGCTGCTCCAGCGCTGGGAGCGCGTGGCCCCGCTGGCCGAGCGCGTGGTGGACCTGAGCGCGGACTTCCGGCTGGACGCCGAGGGACATGCGCGCTGGTACCCGCAGAACCCGCGACCTCCAGGCCTGCCCACGTTCGTCTATGGGCTGCCGGAGTGGATGGGGGAGTCGCTCGCCGGCGCGCGCTTCGTCTGCATCCCCGGGTGCATGGCGCACGCGGGGCTCCTGGCCCTCATCCCGCTGGTGCGCGCGGGCGTGGTGAAGCCCGAGGTCGTGGTGGACGCGAAGACAGGCTCATCGGGCGGCGGCTCCTCGCCGGGCCGGTCCTCGCACCATCCGGAGCGGGCCAATGCGCTGCGCTGCTTCCGGCCCGTGGGCCACCGGCACACCGGGGAGCTGGAGGACATCGTCTCGCGCGTGACGGGCGTGCGACCCACCGTCCACTTCAGCGCCACCGCTGTGCCGTCCGTGCGCGGCATCCTGGCCACCGTGCACGCGTTCGCATCGCGGCCCGTGGACGAGGCCGAGGTGGCGCGCGTGCTCGCCATGGCCTACCGGGACAAGCCGTTCGTGCGGCTGCTGCGTCCCAACTCCGCCGCGTCGCCGTTCCCGGAGCCGGGCCCGCTGGCGGGCACCAACCACTGCGACCTCGCCGTGTCCGTGGACGCCGAGCGCGGCCGCATCGTGGTCAACGCCGCCATCGACAACCTGGTGAAGGGCGCGTCGGGCACGGCGGTGCACGCGCTCAATCTCATGCTCGGGCGTCCGGAGACCGAGGGACTCGGCTTCCGGGGGCTGCATCCCCTCTAGGAAAGGAATTCCATGAGCTCGCTTGTCACGACGGCGGACGTGTCTCCCGGCAGGGCCTTCGCGGAGGCGTGCCAGCAGCAAGGAGCGCAGGCGTCCGTCTCGTTCAACACGACCATCACCGACGCCTTCCCCGGCTTCAAACGCCGCCCGCGCATCGCCGTGCGCGGCATGTTCAAGGTGGCGCGCGCGGAGAAGGACCCCGTGCCCTACTGGTACGAGACGCACCCGCGCACGGCGCCCACCGTGAAGGTGGAGGACGTGGAGCTGCGTCCCGAGGCGGCCTTCGAGTTCCATCAGGACCAGATGCCCCTGAAGCCCACCACCGCGTGGATTCAAGTGCCTCGGCCGCTGCTGGAGGACCGCGAGGCGCTGGCGCAGTTCATCGACTTCCGCCTGCTCGTGCGCCTCAACACGGCGGAGAACCAGGCGCTGTGCATCGGCAAGGGCGGCGAGCGCGTGCGGGGCTTGTTGGAGACGCCGGGCATCCGCCGCCTGCCGCCGCGCAAGACGCCGGTGGCCTCGCTCCTGTCGGCGTGCGCCGAGGTGGAGCAGATGGGCGGATCCGCGGACGGCATCATCATCAACTCGCTCGACTTCTACGCGCACCTGGTGGGCCAGAACGGGCTCCTGGGGGACCTGGCCAGCATGGGCGTTCGCATCTGCCGCACGCGCATGGTGAACCCGGGCACGGTCATCGTGGGGGACTTCACCGCCGCGGCCACGCTGTTCGACAGCGGTCGCTCCGTCATCCGCTTCGCGCAGCCTCCGCCCGGCATCTTCCCGCGCGAGGGACTGGCCGCGTATGGCGAGGTCTACACGGCGCTCACGGTGCACCTGCCCACCCACTTCTTCGTCACCTCGTTGGTGTGACGATGGCGGACGCGCCCGTGCTCACGGTCCTCTACATCACCGGGTGGTGCCGCAGCGGCAGCACCATCCTCGGCAACGTGCTCAACGAGCTGCCGGGCGCCTTCCACGTGGGCGAGCTGAGCTTCCTCTGGAAGAACGCCTACGGCCACGGCTCCAACACGTTGTGCGGCTGCGGCACGCAGCTGGTGGACTGCGCCATCTGGAAGGCCGTCCTCGAGGGGCCTGAGCGCGCGGCGGAAGTGGTGAAGCGGCAGCAGGCCGCGGTGCGCACCCGGCACACGTGGCGCGTGTTGGACGAGGCGGGCGAGTCCACCCCGCTGCGCGAGCACGCGGCCTTCCTCGCGCGCACCTACCGCGCCATCGCGGACGTGACGGGCAGCACGGTGCTGGTGGACAGCGGCAAGTTCCCCTCCGAGGCGGCGCTGCTGCCGCACGTGGAGGGCATCCGGCCCTTGTACCTGCATCTGGTGCGGGACCCGCGCGCGGTGACGCACTCGTGGACGAAGACGAAGCAGTACGTCGTCCCCATGTCCGCGGCCCGCAGCACCGCGTACTGGGTGGGCTTCAACCTCGCCTCCGAGGAAGTGACGCGCCGCCATCCGAGCGCGTCCGTCTTCCTGCGCTACGAGGACTTCATCGCCGCGCCGAGCGCCACGGTGGACACGCTGCTCGACCTGATGGGCGTGGACCGCGCGCGCAACCCGGTGGATGGGCGCACGGTGGTGCTGGGAACGAATCACACCGTCACGGGCAACCCGGACCGCTTCCGCAGCGGGCCCACGTTGCTGCGCGGCGAGGACGACGCATGGCGAGGCGAGCTGTCCGCCTCGGCTCGCGCCACCACCCTGGCCATGGCCTGGCCACTGATGGCGCGCTACGGCTACTTCTCCGGCACCGCCCCGGTCGCCGACTCCAGGAGGGACGTGCTTGGAACTGGGACTCGCCAATAAGGTCGCGCTCGTCGCCGGAGGCTCCAGCGGTCTGGGGCTCGCGGTGGCCGAGGAGCTGGTGAAGGAAGGCGCGCACGTGGCCATCGCGGCGCGTGACCCCGAGCGCCTCGCGCGCGCCGAGCGCATGCTCAACGCGGTGGGCCGCGGTCGCGTGCTCGCCTCTCCCGTGGATGTCCGGGACGCGGCGGCCATGCGCCGCTGGGTGGAGCAGGTGTCCGCCAAGCTGGGCGGTCCGCACATCGTGGTGACGAACAGCGGAGGACCTCCGCCGGGGCCCGCCACGGGCTTCGACGTGGACGACTACCGCGACGCCACGAACGCGGTGCTCTTGCCGCCCATCGGGCTGGCGCTCGCGGCGCTGCCGTACATGAAGCGGGCCGGATGGGGGCGCCTGCTCTTCATCACCTCCGAGACGGTGGTGCGTCCGGTGGCCCGCTTCGCGCTGTCGGGCTTCGCGCGCTCGGGCATCGTCGCGTTCGCCCAGGCGCTGGTGCAGGAGCTGGGCGACTCGGGCATCACCGTCAACGTGCTGGCCCCCGGCTACACGCGCACGCCGCCGGTGGAGCGCACCGCGGGGGCCTCGGGGGACGTGGACGCGGGGCTGCGCGCCATGGCCGCGCACATCCCCATGAAGCGGGTGGGGCGCGCGGACGAGTTCGCCGCCGCGGCCGTGTTCCTCGCCAGCGAGCGCGCGTCCTTCATCACGGGCACGGTGCAGCTCGTGGATGGCGGCGCGAGCGTGGTGGGATGAGCACCGCGTCCGTCGGTCTCGCGGGTCCTCCCGTGGTGGTGAAGATTGGCGGGGCCGCGGGCGTGGACCTGGACGGCGCCTGCGAGGACATCGCCGAGCTGACGCGGCAGGGCGTGCGCGTGGTCGTCGTCAACGGTGGCTCGGACGCGGGCGAGCGGCTCTTGTCGTCGCTGGGGCTCGCGCGCCGCGAGGCGACCACGGTGAGCGGCAACGTCGTGCGCCTCACCGACGCGCCCACCCTGCGCGCGCTCACCATGGCGTGGGTGGGCGAGGTGAACAAAGCCGTCGTCCTCGCGCTGCTCGCCCGAGGCGTGTCCGCCGTGGGGCTGTGCGGCGCGGATGGCCGCGTGCTGACCGCGAAGCGACGCGCGCCGCTGAAGCTCCAGGAGGGCGGGCGCGTGCGCATCGACCGGGAGCATCTGGCCGGAGAGGTGACGGCCATCAACGTCGCGCTGCTCGACGCGTTGTTCTCGGTGGGGCAGGTGCCTGTCATCTGCCCGCCCGCCGTCACGGCGGACCAGGTGCTGGTGAACGTGGACGCGGATCAGGTGGCCGCCGCGCTCGCGGTGGGGCTGGGGGCGCGGGCATTGGTGATGTTGTCCAACGTGCCGGGGCTCCTGGCGGACCCCGCGGATCCCTCGACGCTGGTTCGCGAGAGTGACGATGCGCGCGCCAGCATGCGGCTGGCCCGTGGGCGCATGCGGTACAAGTTGGAGGCGGCGGCGCGCGCGCTGGAGGGGGGAGTGCCCTCGGTGCATGTCAGCGCCTCGTGCGCGGAGCGGCCCGTGTTCTCCGCGCTGGAGGGACTTCGGGGCACGCGCTTCACCCAGCCAGGAAAGGCGGCGGCGGATGCAGGCGCGTGAGCCGGACATCGCGTTGTTGCGGTGGATGGTCGAGCAGTACAGCCCCAGTCACCACGAGCAGGCCTTCTCGCGCGCCTTGGTGGAACGGCTGGGGCGACAGGGCTGGCGCGCGCACACCGACGAGGTGGGCAACGCCATCGCGAGCCACGGCGACGGCGACACCGTCATCGCGCTCCTCGGACACATCGACACCGTGCCCGGAGAGGTGCCCGTCCGCATGGAGGGCGACACGCTCTATGGCCGGGGCGCGGTGGACGCGAAGGGCGCCATCGCCGCGTTCGTCGAGGCGGTGGAGGCGCTGACGCCCGCCGCGCGCGAGGGGAAGAAGTTCCTGCTCCTGGGCTGCGTGGAGGAGGAGGTGGCCATCACCCGAGGCGCCTTCCACGTGAAGGAGCGCTACGCACCGGACTACGTCATCAACGGCGAGCCGAGCGGCGCGCACGCGGTGACCATTGGCTACAAGGGCCTGTTGCGCCTGGACCTGGAGCACCGCGCGGCGCGGAGGCACACGGCCAGCCGCGACTACCGCGCGTCCGCCGAGCACGTGGTGGACGCCTGGAACCTGCTCAAGCGCGCGTGCGACACCTGGAACCGCGAGCGCACGTCGCTGTTCGAGCAGCACCTGCCCTCGCTGAACGCCTTCCACACCGGGGCCACCGACGAGGAGGAGTGGGCCACCGCCGCGGTCAGCATCCGCACCGGGCCGTCCACCGACGTGGAGCAGCTCCTGGCCCTGTTGGGGGAGGTGCCCTCGGTCACCGTGCGGACGGTGTCGCGCAAGGCCGCGGTCTCCACGGCGGGCCAGGATGCGCTGTTGCGCGCCTTCAAGCAGGCCATTCGCGAGCGCAACGCCCGGCCCACGCTGCGACTGAAGACGGGCACTTCGGATTGGAACACCGTGGCGTCCGCGTGGAACGTCCCCATCGTGGCGTACGGCCCCGGTGACTCCTCGCTGGACCACACGCCCCACGAGCACATCACCGTGCCCGAGTACGAGGAGGGCGTGGCGGTGCTGACCCGCGTGCTGGCCCTGCTGCCCACGAAGGGAGCGCCGTAGGCCGCGGAAGCTCAGGTGCCCAGGGCCGCAAGGCCCCGCGGGCGCAGGGCGCGCGTGGTCAGCACCAGGACGAAGAACGCGAGCGCCGCGGTGGCGGTGACGATGCGCACGCCCAGCCGGTCCGACAGCTCCGCCTGCCCGGCGACGCCCACCGTGTAGCCCAGGTTGATGAACACGGTGAACAGGCTGCTGATGCGCGCCTGGAGCGCGAGGGGCGCGCGCGCCTGGCACACCGTCTTCAATCCGCTGAACGTCAGCAAGTACACCGCGCCCAGGACGAACAGGGCCGCCGTCGCCACGGGCAGGGTGGGGGACAGCCAGTAGAGCGCGGTCGCCGGCCCCAGCACCACGAGCGCTCCCTCCAGGAGTCGTCGCTGCCCGAAGCGCCGCGCCGCCGCGCTCGCGAGGAAGGCCGCGATGACCGCGCCCGTGCCCTGCGCCGTCACGAGCAACGCGGTGGCCGAGTGACCCAGGTTCAGCACGCGCAGCGCGAAGACGGGCACCAGCCCGATGAACGGGGTGATGAGCAGGCCCACGCCCAGCACCGCGAGCAGCGCGAGGAAGATGCCGGGGTCCTCCCAGGCCAGTCGCGCGCCGTCCGCCATCCCTCGCCACAAGGGCTCGCGCCGCGTCGTCGGGGGGAGCGCGCCGCCGCGCACGCGCGTCATGGCCAGCAGCACCGCGCCGAAGGACACCGCGTTGATGAGCAGCGCCCAGGTGATGCCGCCCATGGACAGCACCAGCGCCGCCAGCGCGGGCCCCACGATGCGGCCCAGGTTGAACTGCGCCGAGTCCAGGCTCAGCGCGCTGTGCAGGTCCTCGGCGGGGACGACGGCGGCGATGAGGCCCGTGGCCGCGGGGATGACGACGCTGTTGAGGCTGCCGTTGAGCAGCGAGATGAGCGCGATGGCCGGCACGGTGAGGTGGTCCGTGTAGGCCAGCGCCGCGAGCAGTCCGGCCAGCAGCGCCTGGGCGCCCACGCACACCGCGAGGAACGCGCGTCGATCGAACCGGTCCGCCAGCACGCCGCCCAGCGGGGACAACACGAGGGAGGGCAGGTACGTCAGCGACGCGACCGCGCCTGTCCAGGCCGCCTCGCCCGTCACCTGCGTGACGTGGACGCCCAGCGCGATGGACTCCATCCACGTGCCGATGTTGGACACCAGGGTGCCCGTCCAGATGGCCGCGTAGTCGCGGTGCGAGAAGGCCCGGAACGAGGCGAAGCGCGGCGATGAGGGAGCGGACACGGGGCTTCGTTCTAACGCAGCTCCCGCGTGCCCGCTCGTGACAGAAGCGTCAGGGATGCGGCGCGGTGGCCAGCGCCCCCAGGAATCCGAGCGCGGACTGGCGGATGTTGGGGTTGGAGTCGTGCTGGCTCGTCCACGTGAGCAAGGGGAGCCCCTGCGGCAGCGCGCCCAGGTTGGCGCCCAGGAGGCCGACGACCTCGGCGCGCACCGCGTCCGCGCTGTCTCGCTGGAGCACCGTCCCCAGCGTGGGCAGCAAGGGGGGCAGGGCGCGGAAGCTCGCGGCGAACACGGCGCTCTTGCGCACATCGGGCGAGGGGTCCTCCAGCATCCGTGAGGCGAGCAGCCGGTCGGCTTCCGCCTCGGGGACCAGCCGCAGCGCCTCCACGGCCGCCTGCCGCACCGGGACGGAGGGCGAGGCCAGCGCCTCGCGAATCGTGGTCAGCGCGCCCGGGTCGCGCGTGTTGCCCAGCGCGCGCAGGAGGAGCGCCTGGTCCTCGGGCGTCTTCGCCGCGTGGAAGCGCGTGCCCAGCTCGCGTGAGAGGGCCTCCGCGCCGTGCGCGTCCTCGTCCCGGAGCTGGTAGGCGGAGTTGCCCAGCGCCAGCGCCGCCGTGTCGCGCAGCTCCGGGTGCGTGTCGTTGCCCAGGTCCCTCAGCGCCTGGATGCCCTCGGTGGAGGGCGTCTCCGCCATGCCGAGCGCGGCCACCGCGTCCGTGCGCACCGGCACGCCCACGGCGGCGTCATCCACCACCTTGGACAGCGCGCTCAGCGCCTCGGGGGTGCTCGCCGCGGAGAGCGCGCCCAGCATCGGGCTGGCCGCCAGGGGATCCATCCCCTCGTGCAGGAGGCCGGGCACCTTGCCTGCCTCCTGGGGCTCCAGGAGGAACAGGGCGCGCAGCTGCTCCAGCGCGTGCGTGCGCGCGTCGTCGCGCTCCTTCTCGTCCTTGGGCAGCGAGCGCAGGTCCTTCACCAGGTCGTCGAAGCGCTTGCCCGCGAGCAGCCGGCGGTACTGCTCCTTGGGGTCCTGCGGCGCGGCCTGGAAGCTGGCGAGCGGCATCGCGGTCAGTCGCGAGCGCTCCCGGTCCAGCAGGCCCACCAGCGTCGAGTCCCGCCCGCGCTCCAGCAGCTTCAGGCTCACGTGCAGCGAGTGGCTCACCTTGGGCATGCCGTCGCCCGCGTCCACGCCGAGCTGCTCGTCACCCTCCAGCAGCTCGGGCCACACGTCCTCGCCCACGTCGATGACGGCGCGGGTGCGCGCGTCCAGGCGCAGCTTGCTCGCGTCCACTTCTTGGAGTCCCTGCGACGTGGCCACGTGCGTATAGCCCCGCTTCGTCTTCTCATAGCGCTTCGCCTCGAGCCGGCGGTACGCGGCGCGGTAGAGCCCCGTCGCGTCCTGCTCGTCACTCTCCCAGGCGTCGCGCGGAGCGCCGGCCACCACGAACTGCGTGGAGGCCACCACCGAGCGCAGGATGCCCTGCGCGAGCACGTCCAGCCCCGGCTCCACGTGGACGGTCCGCACGGCGCCCGTGCGCTCCATCGTCAGGAAGATGGGCAGCGTGAGGCTCGCCGTCAGCGCGGCGCGCATCTGCGGCTCCAGCGCGTCCCGCCCCTCCACCGTCACCGACAGGTCCGTGAGCAGCAGCGCGGCCCGCGCCTCGACCTCCGTGTCGCGCGCGCCGGTGATGCCCACGCGCCACTCGCCCTGCACGTGGAAGCGCATCCCCGGCGGCACCTGCGCGCCTGGCTGCGAGGCCACGAACGTCACCTGCTGCGTGGTGTCCACCGCGTAGCGGAACTGCTGGCCTGGCACCCACGCACGCGTGCCGTCGGGCGTCCGCGTGGGCTCGGGCTCATCCAGCGAGGCCGCGGGCCGCGGCGGCCGAGCGGTGGGCCGGGTCTCCGCCACGGGCGAGGGTCCGGACTCATCGCCCGCGCGGCTCGCTCCCCACCAGCCCACGATTCCCAGCACCACGGCGAGCAACAGCAGGAGGCTGTGATGACGCTTCCAGGGCATGCGCATGCCCCAATCGCTAGCATGCTCGCCGGCCTCACGCCTAGTGTGTCCCGAAAGATTCATGCGAGTTTTTGCGGGGTGTCATGACAGGAGAAGGCCCCGGTCAGGGTTTAAAAATCTGTCAGGAGCGCCATAAAACTGACATACTATTAGTGAAATCGAATTGACACCCCATGCAAGGCGAAAGTATGACGATCTTTGTTTCCGCGTTTTTCGATGTAAGCGGAGACAAAACCAAGCAGGAGGGGGTCCCATGCATAAGTTGCGTCTGTTATCCGGCGTCGCCGCGGCGGTCTGTGCCGTCGTGGTTCCTCAAGTCGCGCTGGCGCAGGTGCCGTCGTATTCCGATCCGGTTGTCTATACGGTGGACACCGGCGCGTTTCCGGCGACGACGTATCCGTCCGGCTACCAGCTGGACAACAATTATCCCTGGAAGTCGTCGTACCCGTTCTCGCCCAACTACACGACGAGCGAGCAGCAGCTCATCATCAACCAGGAGGTCGCGCTGACCCACGGCACGCTGGGCACCGACCCGGCGGATGGCAAGCCGAACATCACGATTGACCAAGGGGTCATCCCCGAGGCCAACACGCAGAACGTGCAGCCGGCGGTGACGGTCACCAACGACAGCGCGTCGCTGCCCACGGGCAACCAGCCGTTCACCAAGAGCTACTTCCGCAACGAGGGCTTCGGCAACAGCCTGTTCGGCGCGGGCTATGTCATCGACGCGTCCATGACGGCCACGCCGTCCACGGGCGTGGGTGAGAAGCGCGTGGAGGCCTATGCCGAAGGCAAGGTGACGGCCACCGCGTTCAGCTTCCAGAAGGAGATTGTCCGAGGGCGCGCTGAGATTTCCGGCCAGCAGGGCGGCAACAACAGCGGCACCGCGAAGGTGTACGCCATGGGCCAGCAGATCTGGTCCGGCAACCTCTTCTACAGCTTCGAAATCACCCCCATCAACTGGAGCCGCACGTTCTTCTCCGCCTCGAAGACGTTCATGGTCGGCCCCGTTCCCGTGCGCGTCGCGGCGTCCGTCAGCGGCGGCGTGAAGCTGACCGTCACGGGCCAGATTGGCCCCACCGTGGCCCGTCTGACCGCCACCCCGGGCGGCTGGGCGAACGTCACCGCCTCCGCGGGCGTGGACATCATCATCGCGGGCTTTGGTGTCGAGGGCAGCCTGACCCTCATCAACATCAACCTGCCTGCCTTCGCCGAGCTGTTCTGGCCCTTCTACTCGCTGGATTGGACCCTGAAGGCCACCCTGAACCTGAACGCCCTGTCCGGCACCCTGAAGCTGTATGTCCGGATTGGCTTCTGGATCTTCAAGAAGACCTGGTGGCTGACCATCGCCAGCTGGGGCGGTATCAACCAGAGCTGGAACCTGTACACGAACAACGGCTCGTTGATTCTCGGCATGGACCCCATGGGCATGTGACGCCCGCGTGAGTCCTTTCACGGCCCGGAAGTTTTCATTCCGGGCCGTGTCTGATGGGTGAGTCTTGACGCACTACGAGTGAATGCTGGCGACGCCTAGGGGATGGCGGGGATGACGGAATCCGGCACGTTGGCTCGGATGAGCAGCCGGTTCAGCTCATTCACATACTCGCTCTGGAAGCGCTGCGAGCCGCTGAGGAAGCCCTGGGCCACGAGGATGTTGGACGTGGGGTCGGAGGTGACGGGGCGCACGTTGTGAGCGCGGACCCACTCGAGCGACTTCTCCACGGAGACGATGGGGTCGGACTTGCCGTTCTGGGTGACGAGCGAGTCGCCCACGCCCAGCTCGTGCGCCTTCTTGAGGTTGCCCTCGGGGACGACGAGCGGGTGCTCGGTGGTGACGCGCAGCACGCCGCCGGACTCGGTGTGGAAGGTGATGATCTCCTGCTCGGAGAGCCGCTGGTCCAGCGTGTAGTGCTCCACCGGGTTGTCCATGAAGGTGAGCGCCGCGAAGGTGGCGTTGGGCGTGAGCGTCACCAGGTCACGGCGGCCGGTGGCCAGCGCCTCGCCGATGGGCACGGGCCCGGTGGACAGGAGGACCTCCTGGTCCGGCGTGTAGCAGCCGGGCTCGCAGAGGGCGTCCATCTGGACGGCGACGGGCTTGTAGGTGCCGGGCACGCCCTGGATCTGCGCGCCGGTGTAGCCGGCCGTCGCGGAGCCCGGAGCGCCGGGCCCAGGCCACGGGGCGTAGGTGTTGTTGGGGTCCACGTACACCGGATACAGCCAGGTGCCGGCGAGCGCGGCGTTGTTCGCCTCCATCGAGAAGGCCGAGTCCCAGAAGCGCATGTCCAGGCCCCCCCACTGCGTGAGGCCGTAGGGATTGCCCTGCTGCCAGCGCTTGGCCCACTTCTGCCGCCCATAGCCCTGGTCGATGTTGAGTTGGTCGTACGTGCATCGGTAGTTGTAGGGGACCCAGGTGCCGCCGCCGCCGCCCCCACCCCCGCCGCCCGGATCATTGGGGTCGGTGTCCATCATCAGGGATTCGGGGAGGTTGGACTGCGGAGGGGCTTCGATGGCGGACGCGGTGAGCGAGCCACCCAGGGTCAGGATGAGCAGCGAATGTGACAATGCATTGCGCATGGCTTCCTCGGTGAGGACGACGGGCTGGAGCGACAGGGGGCGCCACGACAGGACGCGACCGGGCACCGCGCGTGGACTTCCACGGCGGTGCCCGGTCTGGTTCAGCGACGAGAGCGCCCGTCAGGGCGCTTTCTGGCTTTCAACGACAGGCTCTCAGGGCGTAAACGGGATGACGGAGTCCGGCACGTTGCCGCGGAGGATGAGGCGGTTCATCTCCTCCACGTACTCGCTCTGGAACCGCTGCGAGCCGCTGAGGAAGCCCTGCGCGACGACGATGTTGGACGTGTAGTCCGTGGTGACCGGGCGCACGTTGTACACGCGCGTGTGCTCGATGGACTTCTCCAGCGAGACGATGGTGTCGAACTTGCCATCCTGGTTCACGAGGCGGTCACCCACGCCCAGCTCGCGCGCCCGCTTGAGGTTGCCCTCGGGGACGACGAGCGGGTGCTCGGTGGTGACGCGCAGCACGCCGCCGGACTCGGTGTGGAAGGTGACGATCTCCTGGTCCGCCGCGTCACGGTCCAGCGTGTAGTGCTCCACCGTGTTGTCCATGAAGGTCAGCGCGGAGAACGTCGCGTCAGGCGTGAGCGTCACCAGGTCCATCTGGCCGGACTCGAGCGCGCTCTGGATGCCCATGGGGCCGCTGGACAGGAGGATCTCCTGGTCCGGGGCGTAGCACCCAGGCTCGCAGAGGCCGTCCATCTGGATGCCGGCGGGCTTGAACGTGTAGGGAATGTCCGTCTGGATTTGCGCGCCGGTGAGGGTGGCCGTGGTGCTGCCATACGCGCCCGGGCCCTTCCAGGGCGAGTACATGTTCGCGGGGTCGACGTAGATGGGGTACAGCCAGATGGGCGTCGCCAGGGCGGCGGCGTCGTTGGCCTCCGTCGAGTAGGACGAGTGCCAGTAGCGCATGTCCAGCCCGCCCCACTGCGTGGTGGCATACGGGTTCTGCTGCTGCCAGCGCTTGGCCCACCTCTGGCGGCCATAGGCCTGATCCGAGTTCAGCTGATCGAAAGTGCACCGGTAGTTGGTGGGCGCATAGGCCGCGAACGCGGGCGTGGACAGCACCAACGCCCCAATGACTGCGGTGAGTGTCTTCATCGTGTCTACTCCCCTGTGTGATTGGTGTTGCGCTGCTACGGTGTCGTCGCGAACTTCACGGCGAACACGTCCTGGCCGCCCGAGTTGGACCCCGGGCCGGCGAGTTCTCCGCTGGTCGTCCCCACCGCCACCGCCGTGGTCGCGCTCGTCAGCACGATGTCGCGCGCGTCATCGTCCGCGCTCGTGCCCCACTGCCAGGCGCGCACGCGGTTGCCGTAGCGATCGAACTTGGCGACGAAGGCGTCCGTGCCGCCGTGGTTGGCGTCGAGCGTCATCTGCCCGGTGGTCCAGCCGGCCACGTACGCATAGCCCTGCGAGTCCACGACGAGGCCGGTGGCGAGGCTCAGCTTGTTGGCCGCGCCAATGCGCTTGACCCACTTCAGGTCGCCGTTGGTGGCGTAGCGCATGAGGAAGGCGTTGGGGATGCCGTCGTTCTCCGACTGGCCCGTCTCCAGGTTGCTGTAGGACATGGCCAGCACGTAGATGCGGTCGACGCCGTCCTGCGCGACCTCCAGGGCCGCGTCGATGTCGGGCGTTCCCTTCTGGCGGGTCCACTGGTTGGCGAAGCTGCCGTCGAGCTGGCGCACGAAGACGTCCGTGGAGCCCGCGGCGGGGTTGCTACCCATGACGCCCTGCGTGGAGCCCACCACCCACGACATGCCGTCCGCGCGCGCGGAGACGCCCTCGCCGCGGTCATTGGCGAAGTTGGAGGACCCGAACGCGTTGCGGCCCACCGGCTGGCCCGTCAGGTCCAGCTCGTCCATCACCACGTCGAAGTCGTAGTTCTCCGAGTTCTGCGCGGCGCCCGCCAGCACGAGGTGGTCGTTGTTGGGGCGCAGCGTGGCGGCCAGCGCGTAGTCCTCCCCGGCGGTGCCGCGCTGGAAGATCCAGGAGCGATTGCCATTGGCGTCATAGCGCGTGGCGAAGATGTCCGAGCCGCCCGCGGTGAGCTGCCCGGGCAGCTCGTCCGAGGTGAGGCCGACCACGTAGGCCGAGCCGTCGCTGGCGGCGACGACGTCCCACGCGGAGTCATCCCCCCGCGAGCCGAGCTGGTGGGCCCAGTTGAAGATGAGGTTGTTGGTCAGCTTGGCGATGAAGATGTCCTGCGCGGCGCTCTGCTCGGACGGCTCGCCGAGCGCGCCGTCGGTGTTGCCCACGAGGAAGAGGCTCCCGTCGGGGGCCTGGGTGACGGCCGAGGGGCGGTCCGTGCCGGAGGTGCCAAACTGGAGCAGCACGCCGTCGCCGAGCGCCTGGGTGTGGACGACGGGTGCGAGGGATTGCGGCGCCTCCGCGGATTCCGGTCCGCAGGACGTGCCGAGGCACAGGATGCCGAAAGAAAGCCACCACCGCTGATTGAAAGACATTCGGAGACGCCTCATGGGTTGGGTTGCGGTTGCTGCTGCTGCTTCGCCAAGGCCCAGAGCGCGTCGAAACGCGTCCGGGCATAGACGAGGAGGTTCGCGTACTCACTGCCCTGGGCCTGGGCCTCGGTGATGAGCTGCTCGGCGCGGGGGCGGTCGTTGTAGAGGAGGATCATCATCAGCTCCGCCTTGTCCCCGGACAGCGAGCGCCGCAGGGCCTGGTCCTGGTTGGGCTTGAGGTTCTTCGCCGCCACCAGCGACTCGACGGTGTCGAGCACGTGCGCGCGCTCGGGGTTCTCGGTCCACTCGAGCGCCGCGCCCAGGTACTCGGTGCGGTACAGGCGCAGGAACTGGTTGTCGTCGTTGAAGGTGGTCTCCGACTCGGCCAGGAGGTCCTTCTTGGCCGCGGCGATCTGCTCGCGGTCCTGGTAGATGGCGTGGAGCCGCTGCTTCTCCGCGGGCGTCTGGAGCACCTTGCGCTGGAGCGTGCGGAACTCCGCGAGGTCCGGGTGCTGCTCCATCATCTTGTCGCGCAGGTCGTCCACGAACATGCGGGGGCGGCCCTTGCCCGCGCTGTCGCCCGGGCGGTGCGGCTCGGTGATGACCACGGCCGAGGGCTGCTCGACAGGGGGCGCGACCTTGGGGCTCGTGCGCGGCGCGGCGCCCGTCGTGGGCGCGGACGGAGCGGGGGCGCCTGGGGTGGCCACTTCGGGCGCGGGCGGCGGCGGGGCCGGATGCAGCAGGCTCCACGCGGCGAAGCCCGCGGCGGCGAGAAGGGCGGCGGCCCCCACGCCCAAGAGTGTCTTCTTCTTCTGTGGCGGCTGGGTGGGAAGGGACATGGTCGGCTCGGGTGACACAGGGGACGGACGGCGGGGAGGCGGCGGCCCCATTCCGGAGGAGGGAGCAGGGCCGCCGCCGCCTTCACGCCCCGGCGTGGGGGCGCCGGGGCGTGGAGCGACTAGAAGAGGTTGAGGCGGGTGAGCGCGGCGCGCAGGTTGGGGCGGTTGCCGATGCGGCGGGCGTCCGCGGCCTGGGCGCTGCCGGTGCTGGAGAGCACGTCACGCAGCGCGAGCGGGCTCAGCGGGAAGCGGCCGTGGCCGCGCAGGGCGCCCTGGATGACCGCCACGGTGCCGGTGACGATGGGGGACGCGCTGGACGTGCCGCTGAACGTGCCGGTGTACCAGCTGTCCTCGGTGCCGCCGTTGTAGAGGTCGCCGTAGCCGGTGGAGACGACGTTCTCGCCCCAGCCGTTCACGTCCGGGCGGCCGCCGAAGTTGGTCCAGCACATGGGCACGATGCCGTTGGAGGAGCCGGCGGCCACGACGATGGCGCCGGAGTCGCGCGTGTCGCGGTTGAAGAGGCCGCCGTACGCCGGGTCATCCATGTTCACGCTGCCGTTGCCCGCGGCCTCCACCACGGACGTGCCGTTGTAGGTGGCCTGGGTGATGGCGTCGAACTCGGCCTGCCAGTACTCCATGGCGATGTAGTTGCACTGGCCGAAGTTGCACGTGCAGGGCGTGGCGTCCGCGGGGCCCTGGCGGTGCAGCTCGATGAGGACCACGTTGCCCGGGCCCGCCGCGACGGCGGCGTTGGCGATGGCGCTCGCGGCGCTCTGCGCGCCAATGGCCTCGAAGCCCGGCGAGGCGCCGTGCGCGATGCCCGTCACGCCCGCGCCGTTGTTGCGCGCCACCATCTCACCCATCACCGCGGTGCCGTGGTTGCGCCACGCCGGATCGTTGAACTGCGTGCCGCCCATGTGGAAGAAGGCCGGCAGGTCCTCGTGGGTGGTGCGCCAGGCGCCCTCCACGTCCACGATGTTGATGCCCGCGCCGTTGCCGCCCGCCACCGTCCACGCGTACAGCGCGTCGACGCCGTTGGGGGCCGCGGCCAGGTAGCCCTGGTTGGGCTGGCGGTTGCCCACGCCGCTGAAGGCGAAGGGCGCGGGGGTGGTGGTGGCGGGCCCCGTGAGGGACGCGGGCTCGGTGACGGGCTCGGCGTACGCGGTCTCCACGCTGGGCAGCGCGTCCAGGCGGGCCACCAGGGCCTGCACGTCCGCGAAGGTGGTGCCCGCGCGCATGGGCAGCTCCACGTAGAGGTTCAGGTCGGCCAGCTCCTGGCCACCGCGCAGCTCACCCTCGCTGCGGCGCGCGTCCAGCAGGCGCTCCTCGGCCTTGAACAGGCGGTCCAGGCCGAGCGCGCGGGGCTCGTCGCCGGCCAGGCGCACCAGCGCGTCCACGTCCGACTGGATCTGGAGCGCGGACAGGCCGCGGGCGGTGAGCTGGTTGCCCTCGCGCGCGCTGCGCTCGGCGGCGAACTGGGCGAGGCGGCCATCGCGCACGCGCACGTGGGTGCCCTCATGGAACTTCACCACGACGCGGGGAACGGACACGTCGGCGCGCAGGTCGTGCAGCCCCTTGCGCGGCAGGAGCCGGGGAGCCAGCTCGCCCGTGCCGCGCGTGTCCGCGGCGGCGGCGGGAAGGGCCAGCGACATGGCGAGCGCCATCATCAGCCGGCGGGAAGCGACACTCTTCTTCGACGTCCTTGCTTGCATGAAACAGCCTCCTGGGGTGACTACAGCCGTCCGTCGCCCCGAGCCCTGAAGGGCCCGAGGTCGGGGGGAATGGTGGGAAAAGGGATGGCCGCTACTTGTTCGCGAGCGCCCACAGCGCGTCGAAGCGGACGCGGGCGTTCTCCAAGAGCGGTGCGAGCCGGGTGCCCTGCGCCCTGGCGAGGAGCGCCTCGGCGCGCGGCCGGTCGTTGTGCAGCATGACCATGAAGAGTTCGACCTTGTCGCCCGCGAGCGAGCGCCGCAGCTCCAGGTCCATGTCCGGCTGGATGTTCTGCGCGAGGATGAGGTCCTCGACGTCTTGCATCAGCGCGGGCCGCTCGGGGTTGTCCTTCCACTCGATGCCATTGCCCAGGTACTCGACCTGGTAGAGCCGGCGGAACTGGGCCTCGTCGTCGAAGCGCGTCTGGCCTTGGGCCAGCAGGTCCTTCTTCGCCGCCTCGATGACCTTGCGATCTTGATAGAGCGCCTGGAGGGATTGCGTCTCGTCCGCGCGGCGCAGCACCTTGCGCTGCAATTGGCGGAAGCGGGCGAGGTCCGGGTTCTGGGCCATGACGCGCTGGCGCAGCGAGTCCAGCGGCGAGCCGGGGCGCGCCAGGGCTTGGGGCGTGGGTGTCTGGGATTCGAGCGGCGCGCTCACGACCACCGGGTTGGTGGTGTCCAGCGGGCGGCCCGGGATGGTGGGCGAGGGCCCCTCGAAAGAGGGCAGGGGGAGCCGCGGCGCGGGCGCGGGCGTCTGGGCGACGACCGGGGGCGGCACGGGCTCGGGAGCGCCAAGGCGCAGCCAGGCGACGCCCGCGGCCACGGCCAGCGCGCAGGCAATCAAGGACAGCACGGACTTCGAGCGGGCACGGCGTGCCATGGCGAGGCCTCGGATGGCTGGGAATGGGCGGACGGACCCCCGCGGGGAGCGCGGGAGCCGTCCGGATCAACGTGAGTCAGTTGCAGCGGCCGGGACTACGGGATGAGCGCGTCCGGGACGTTGGTGCGGAGGATGAGGCGGTTGAGCTCCTCCACGTACTCGCTCTGGAACCGGGCGGAGCCGTTGAGGTAGCCCTCGGCGACCAGGATGTTGGAGGTCAGGTCCGTGCTGGTGGGGCGCAGGTTGTACGCCTTGCCGAACCAGGACTCGCCCTGGATGGAGACGATCTCGTCAGGGGTGCCGTCCTGGCGGACCAGGCGCTCACCGATGACGAACTCCTTGGCCTTCTTGAGCGTGCCGTCGGTGGTGACGAGCGGGTGCTCCAGGGTGACGGACAGCTTGCCGCCCGAGGCCATGCGGAAGCGGAGGATGTCCTGGCGCGCCGCGTCCTTGTCCACCGTGTAGCGCTCCACGGTGTTGGGCACGAGCGTCAGCTTGTCCATGGAGGCGTCCTTGGACAGGGTGACGAGGTCATCCACGCCGCCCGCCTGGGCCTTCTCGATGGGCAGCGAGCCGCTCTGGAAGAGCACCTGCTGGTCGGGGGTGTAGCAGCCCGGCTCGCAGACGCCGTCCATGAGGATCTGGACCGGCTTGGAGTTGAAGCCGAGCGCGAAGATCTGATCGCCCGTGAAGCCCGCCGTCGTGGTGCCCGGAGCTCCCGGCCCCTTCCAGGGCTCGTAGTTGTTGTTGGGGTCCACGAACACCGGGTACAGCCAGGTGTTGTAGGCATTGAGCGCGTCGCGCGCATCCGTGTCATACACGGTGGCCCAGAAGCGCTGATCCTTGCCCGTGGAGATGTTGTACGGATCCGCGTCCGCCCACTTCTTGGCCCACTGCTGGCGGCCCTTGGCCTGATCGCTGGTGAGTTGATCGAACGTGCAGCGGTAGTAGCTCGGAGCCCACGCCGCCATGGCCGGAGCGGCAAGGCCCAGGGCGACAACGAGGGTCGGCAGAGACAACTTGTGCATGCTTCCTCCTGCGGTTTTGGTGTTCCACGTTCCCTGTCGCCAAAGAACGTGAGGACGACAGGGAGCGTCGCCCGCGCCGGGGCGCCACGGCCCCGGTGGGTCCGGTGCGCGTCGTGCGTCCCTGGGCATGGGATGTCATTGACCGCGCCTCCGGCGGAGGCAGGTCGACGTCTGCGGGATGTCTGGATTTGCGGGGGAGCCGCCCGCGTTCAATGCCTCGCCGCCAGGACTGGCGTCAGGGGCCGCTGAACTGAGAAATGCCTGGGTCTGCCTTTCCAGGAACCCGCCCGAGTGCACAGGGCCGGGTCTGGATAGACTTCACTCCGTGTGAATCAGCGCCTGGGCGCGACTTCCACCGAGTCATGAATTCCCCCCTCAGGGAGAGTGACGGGACGCGGCAAGGCGATTCCCTCACTCCGTATGATTTATAATACATGGAGTGAAGACGCGCGCAAGACGATTTCTTGGATTTCTGAAATTGTTGCTCTTGCGTTATTTAATGGCAGATCTTGTCTTGGTGAAGCTTTGCAGCTTGGGCGGAGTGGGGTGCCGCCTCACTGGGGACGCGCTTTGCGCAGGGGCGCGCACGGGTCCTCCTCCGGCACCGCGGGGGTGAACCAGACATAGTCGTAGGGAATGCGCGCGGCGGAGAAGGTGGCCGCGTAGTCCTGGGGTTCGCGCGCGTCAGGGGACACCTCAATCAGTCCCACGCTGCGCGCCTTCACGCCCGGTGCGCGGCGCGCGAGGTGCGCGGGGACACCTCGGTCGGTCCGCGCGTGGCCGTTGCCCGCGATGAGCACCGCTCCCGCCGGGGTCGCGGAGGCGAGCAGCCGGTCCGCCATGACGGCGTCACGGGCGCGCTGCGCCAGCGCCATGGGGTCCATCATCGCGGCCGGGAGCTGGCCGCAGTGCGAGCGGTCCAGCTCCTCGCTCACCGCGCGCGCTTCGTCCTCGGGCACGGGCGTGTCCAGGCCCAGCCGCGCGCGCAGCTCCGGCTCGAGGGCCGTGGGGCCTTCCTTCACGAGCTGGCGCACCTGGGTGCGCGGCAGGTTCGCGGCGACGATGGGCAGCTTCGCCTCCAGGCCCGCGACGAAGACGGGGCGGTAGAGCGCCCAGGCGGGCCACCCGCTGTGCTCCCAGTCCACCGCTCGCGCCAGGGCGTCCGCGTCGCCCGGGGCTTTTGAGAGCGAGGCCTCCACCGCGGGGGCCTGGGCGGTGTCCAGCATCTCGAAGGCGAGCGCGGGGCGCGCGTCCTTCGCGAGGGCGCGCACGAGTTCGGCCTGGAGCTGGTGGTGGTCGGGTTGATCATGCCGCTCGCCCACGAGGACGAAGCGGGCGGGGCGCAGCGACTCGAGCAGGGTGGCCTCGTCGACGAAGCGGCCCTGGGCCACGTCCCAGATGCGGCCCACCAAGGGATGGTCGCGGTGGAGCGGCGCCTGCCACGCACGAGGCGCGCTGGGGGGCGCGGCGCCCGAAGGGGAGGGCGTGCGTCCGGCGCACGACAAGGACATCAAGAAGAGGCCCGCGAGGAGGGTGCGTGACATGCACCCATCTGACACCAGGGACAGCGCTGGCGGCAGCCCGCGGGCCGTGCGGCTGATGACTACTTCGCGTCGACGACGAGCACCATCCACCGGTCGGTGGAGTGGTCGATGCGCAGGTTGGAGGCGCCGGCCTCCTGGAGCTGGTTCACGATGCGCTCCAGGAACACGAGGTGCTCCTGCGGCGCGTCCACGAACACGTTGCGCGAGCCCGGGCCCTTGGCCTTGGGCTTCTTCGCGGGCGCGGCGTTGGAGGCGCTGAGCGAGTCGGCGTTGGCCGCGGACTTCAGGCCGGCCGCGGAGTCATTGAGGGCGGGCTCCGGCGTCTCCTCGGGCTCGACAGGCTCGGCGGGCTCCGCGGCCATCTCCGCGAGCTCCTTCTGGATCTGATCGCGCAGCTGGCTGAACGTCTTCAGGTTGATGCTGGCGCCGAACTTGTCCTTGTAGGCGTCCATCGCTTCATTCCGGGAGAGTTCCGGCTGGGTGCGGAAGAGGTCGATGAGGAACGCGTGGCGCTCCTGCGTCTGCTCCTGGGAGGTCCTGGCCATGGTGATGTGTCCTCGGCGTGGGGGGAAGTTGGGCGGCGCACCGTAGCCGAGCCCTCCGACTTGAGGAAGGTGCGCCGCGCCCTATCGCCGCCTCCACGCCCCGAGAACCGGGCCCTCCCCGACGTCACGGCGTCCGTGCCGCGCGGAAGGAGGGACGGGCTCAGCGCGAGCGAGGCCCCGGGCGCGCGGGGCGGCCCGAGGACGGACGCGGCTGCACGGGCCGAGGATAGGCCGCGCGAGGCAAGTCCTCGCCCGCGTCGCGCGGCTCGGCGGCCTCGGTGCGCTGGCGGCGCGCGGCCTCGGCGGGAGACTCCGGCGGAACGAGCGCGTGGGGGCCGCGTCCGATGAGGTCCTCGCGCCCCGCCTGCCTCAGGGCCTCGCGCGCCAGCGGCCAGTGCTCCGGGTTCCAGTACAGGAGCAGCGCCTTCTGGAGCCGCTTCTCGCGCAGGCCCTTCGCCGTGTACACGGGCTCCATCTTCAGCGGGTCCAAGCCCGTGTGGTACATCGCCGTCGCCACGGCCATGGGCGTGGGGATGAAGTCCTGCACCTGGCGCGGGCGCTTGCCCTTCACCTTCAGCCAGAGCGCAAGCTCCACCATGTCCTCCAGCGTGGAGCCCGGGTGGCCGCTGATGAAGTAGGGGATGTCGTACTGCTCCTTGCCCGCGTCCTCGCTGGCGCACGCGAACATGTGCTGGAAGCGCTCGAAGCTCTCGATGCCGGGCTTCTTCATCTTCTCCAGCACGCGCGGAGACACGTGCTCGGGGGCCACGGAGAGCTGGCCGCCCACGTGGTGCGCGGCCAGCTCCTTCACGTACTCGGGTGAGCGCTCGGCCAGGTCGTAGCGCACGCCGCTGGCGATGAAGACGTGCTTCACGCCCGCCTCGGCGCGCACCTGCTTCATCACGTCGATGAGCGGGCCGTGGTCCGTCTGGAGGTTCTCGCAGACGCCCGGGTGCACGCAGGACAGCTTCCGGCAGCGGCGCTCGATGTCCTCGCTCTTGCACTTGAGCTTGTACATGTTGGCCGTGGGGCCGCCGAGGTCGGTGATGGTGCCGCGGAAGTCGCCCATGCGCCGCAGCGCTCGCACCTCGCGCAGCACGCTCTCCGCCGAGCGACTCTGGATGACGCGGCCCTCGTGCTCGGTGATGGAGCAGAAGGTGCAGCCGCCGAAGCACCCGCGCATGAGCACGACGGAGTGCTTCACCGTCTCGTAGGCGGGGATGCGCTCGGAGTACATCGGGTGCGGCACGCGGTTGAAGGCCAGGTCATACAGCTCGTCCATGGCCACGGTGCTCGGCTCGTCGGGGCGCAGGCCGGTGCCGTCCTCCAGGGGGCGCGCGGGCCGGTTGATGAAGATGGCGCGGTTGCCGTGGCGCTGCGCGAGCGGGCGCGCGTTGCCGGGGTTCGTCTCCATCTGGAAGTCGCGGCTCATCACCGCGAAGGCGCGCGCGTCTTGTGTCACGTCCTCGTAGGAGGGGAGCACCACGACCTTGTCGTCCGCGGCGCGCTTGGCGGGGTCTGCCTCCAGCGCGCGCATCGCCTCGTCGTTGATGAGGTACGCGGTGCCGCGGATGTCGCGGAGGTCCTCCACGCGCTCGCCGTTGCGCAGCCGGTCGGCGATCTCCCAGATGGGCCGCTCGCCCATGCCGAAGACGAGCAGGTCCGCCTTGGCGTCGAAGAGGATGGAGCGGCGCACCTTGTCGCTCCAGTAGTCGTAGTGCGCGATGCGGCGCAGGCTCGCCTCGATGCCGCCCAGCACGATGGGCACGTCCGGGTACGCCTCGCGGCAGCGCTGCGCGTAGACGATGGTGGCGCGATCCGGCCGGGTGTTGGTGCGCCCGCCCGGGCTGTACTGGTCCTCGGAGCGGTTCTTCTTCTGCGCCGTCAGCCGGTTGAGCATCGAGTCGAGGTTGCCCGCGGCGACCCCGAAGAAGAGGCGCGGCGCCCCCAGCGCGCGGAAGGGCTCGGCCGAGTGCCAGTCCGGCTGGGGGATGAGGCCCACCTTGAAGCCTCGGCCCTCCAGGAAGCGGGCGATGAGCACCGGCCCGAAGGCCGGGTGGTCCACGTAGGCGTCCCCCGTGACGATGATGATGTCGCACTGCTCCCAGCCCCGAGCCTTCATGTCGGCGCGAGAGATGGGGAGGAACGGGTGGGCGTGGCGGGCGGGAGTTGCCATGGGGGGACCCCCTCCTAAACCCCCAGCGTGGCGCGACGCAAACCCATTGGGTGGGACGGCCCGCCGGACGTCCCCTGTTTCCCGGGTTCGAGCGGGGTGTGCCTCACCCGGCCCGCGAGTCCCATCCGTGCGAGGGCCGGTGCACGTTGCCCGGGACTGGGGGGCCATCGCAATCGGCGCGGGTCGGATGGAATGTCGAGCGGCCCCAGACACGGTCGCCCCGGGGCAGGGTCCGGCCGCGCGCCGTGAAGCCGGCCGAGAGCCCTGGTTCGGGGTGGATGCCCTCACACCAGGAACGCCGAACATGCGCCATCGCCGAGCCCTCCGTTGGATTCCCTCCTCCCTCCTGCTGCTGTTGGGTGGCTGTGGTGTCGAACCCCCCGATGCGGAGCCGGGCCCGCGTGTGTCGGCGCTCGCGTCCTCCGGGTTGGACTTCAGCGCGTCCAATGTCGCCGTGAACTGCGAGGGGGCGATGCCGCGGGTGTCCGCCGTGGTGGTCAACGAGTTCGTGAGCGGCGTGGATGCGTCTACCGTCGGGGTGTACGCGGGGGACCCCGCGCTCGGTCTTCGACTGGCGAGCGTGTCCATTCCCTTCCTGGTGGGCCAGGAGCGCCGCGCGTTCCAGGTGGACGTCGCGCTGCCGCCGGGCACGACGCAGGTGTTCGTGGTGGCGGACGACGACCGCCGCTTCAAGGAGGTGGATGAGACGAACAACGTCGCGTCCGCTTCGCTGTCTGGTGCGTGCCTGAGCAACCAGGCGCCCACGGCGGTGTGTCACGCCGTCACGGCCACCGCGGACGCGTCGTGCCGCGCGATGGCGTCCATTGACCATGGCTCGTTTGATCCAGACGAGCGACCGGGGCTGCTCTCGGTGAGCCAGAGCCCGGCGGGGCCCTTCCCCTTGGGCACCACGCCGGTGGAGCTCACGGTGTCGGACGGCGAGGCGTCCAGCTCGTGTGCGGCCACGGTGACGGTGACGGATGTGCTGCCCCCGGTGCCGGGCGCGAGCCGGCACGTGGTGCTTCCGGGCAGCCCAGCCTCTGACTACCGCGTCGTCACGCTGGCGGACTGCGCGCTGCCGGCGGTGGACAACTGCGGGGGGACGCTGTCCTTGGCGCAGACGGGCACGATTGTGCGGGTGACCTCGGATGAGGCCGAGGATGCGCTGTCCATCTTGCGGCTGGTCGCCTGCGACGACATCCAGCTCAGCCCGGATCGCAAGTCGGCGCGGCTCCGAGCGGAGTCGGCGCTGCTGGGAGACGGACGCGTCTACACGTTCACCTACGAGGTGCGGGACGCGTCGGGGAACGTGGCCACCAGCAGTTGCGAGGTGTCTGTCCCGCCGCCGTTGGGAGGGCAGAGCACGAACTCGGGGACGGTGTTCTGCCGGGGGACGGGCTGTCCGCCGAACACGGGCGGTGGCCTGCTGTGCACGCTGCTGTAGGGAGCGAGGCGGAGGTGGGCGCGCCGGGACGCGCGGTGTGCTCGGAACGAGCGTTGACGGGGATCCTCGGGTCCCCTACCTTGGCTTGCTTCGCGCCCCGGTGATTCCGCCCGAGCGGATGGGCGGCGCCGAAGGCAGCTCCGCATGATGCGCCGTACGCACGAGGACCCAGCCCATCCGGACGCGCCCCGGGACGAGCGCGCTCCCGATGACGCCGTGCCCGTGTTGCGCGTCGAGTACGACGCGGACCCGACCACGCCGTCCGGAGCGCCCGTGCTGCGCGTGCGCCCCGAGGCCGAGCCCGTCTTCGCGCGCGAGCAGCCAAGGTCGAACGGGCATGTGAACTCAGCGGAGCCCGAGGCGTTCGATTCCGAGGAGTCCACCGGTTCGCGCGCAGCTGAGAGAGCGCGCGGAAGCGCCCGACCCAACGCGAGTTCGACGCATGCGGAGGTCCTCATCCCGCGCGCAACGGAGCGGTTGCGCGGAGTCACGAGGACGGGGACGAGTTCGACGGAGCCCCCCGCGTTCGACGCCGAGGCGCCCGCTGCTCCGCGCGTGCCCGCAGGAGCTCGTGGTGTCTCCCGCCCCAGCGAGAGTCCGGCGGAGCATGAAGTCCGCGAGGTGGATCGAAACCTCGCGGCCCCCGTGGACTCCACCCGCGCCGAGCGCGAGGCGATGCAGGCCGCGGTGGGGGCGGGCCGGCGCCGTGACGCTTGGAACCCTCCCGACTATCTGCCTCCCGACCTGGCCGAGGCCCTGGCCGCCGAGCGCAGTCAGTATCGAGCGCAGCGCATCCAGGATGCGCGCGACGTGGGACTGGCCGGGCCCGGTGTGGTGGGACTTCAGCCCGTGCCCGCGGCGGACCCGGACTGGACCGGTGGCTCGTTGCTCGGCTTCGTCGGCGAGGAACTCGTCTTCGCCGGCAACATCGTCCACCTGGACTTCGAGTCGGGGCGTGTGTTCGCCGCGTCGGACTCGGGTGAAGACCTGGACCGCCGCGCGCTCGTGGCCGAGCGCTGGTGCTACCGGCCCTACGACTTCGCGGAGGCCCTCTGCACCGCCGCGACCGCGTACGCGGATCGTCAGCCCGCGCTGGCCCAGGCCCTGCGCCGTGCCTGCGGTGAGGAGCCCCCCGCGCCGCCTTCGCCTCGCGACGCGGAATGGACGCCCGCCGATCGACTGTGGCGCCAGCCCTGGGGCTGCATCTGGGGCCCACCCGGCACAGGCAAGACGACCGCCGTGGCGGACCTCATCGCCCGCGCGCTGCGAGCCTTCCCGAACGAGCGCATCCTCGCGGTGGCGCCCACCAACCGCGCCGCGGATGAACTGGTCATGCGCGTCAGCGCGCTCCTCGAACGCGAGCCCATCCCGCTGCGCCCGTTGGCACGCACCATCTTCCGGGGCGGCACCGGCGCGAGCGAGGCGCTCTCGAAGCTGCCCACCGTGGCGCTGGAGGAGGCCAAGGCGAGCAAGCTGCGCAGCTCCATCCAAGAGCGTGAGCGAGAGCTGACGCTGGAGCGCACCCGAGGCGGCCCCGCCGACGAGCTGGCCCGGATGCAGGCGGAGCTGCGCCTCCTTCGCGGTCGCGTGAAGGACCCCACGCTGCGCGAGGCGGAGAAGGGCGAGAGCCCCCTCATGGTGCTGACCGTGCACCGCGCGCTGCGGCTCGTGTCGGAGCTGGAGGGCGCGGAGACCTTCGCTCGGCTGGTGGTGGACGAGGCCGGCATGGTGACGCGCGCGGCCACCGCGCTCATGGCGCCGCTGGCCCGGCAGGTGACGCTGGCGGGTGACCCCAAGCAGATTGGCCCCGTGAGCCGCGCGGCCGAGGGCGTGGGCAAGGGAACCCAGCGCTGGCTCCGCGCCAGTGGCCTGTCCCACCTGGAGGACGCGGTGCGCGACGCCTCGCGCTCGGACGTGATGCTGCTGCGCACGCAGCACCGCATGCACCCCGAGATTGCCCGCGTCGTGAGCCAGTTCTGTTACGGCGGCGCGCTGGAGGATGGAGAACTCGTGCGCCAGCGCGCGGAGCGTCCCGCGCCGGTGCCCGCCTTCCCGCTGCGTGCCGCGTGGCTGGTGTTGGACGGCCTCACCCGGGACGCGCGCCGCCTCACGCACGGACGCGGCGAGACGGGCTCGGGTTATCAACGCGAGCTGTCCGCGGACCTCGCCGTGTCGCTGGCGAAGCAGGCGGTGCGCGCGGGCCTCACCGTGCTGTGCGTGACGCCGTACCGCGCCCAGGCCGCGCTGCTGCGCCGCATGGGCACGGCCGCGGGTCTGCGCTCGGACGTGTTCAGCGCCTCCACCATCCACCGGCAGCAGGGCACGCAGTACGACGTGGTGATGGTGGACACGGTGGCCGGTGGGCGTCCCTTCCCGGCGCATGCGCTGGTGCCCATCCTCAACGTGGCCGCCAGCCGCGCACAGGACTACCTCCTGGTGCTGGCGTCTCGCGGTGAGGCCCGCGCCTCGCCCGTGGCCACGCGCTTCTTCTCGCTCCTGCCTCGCGTGCGCGTGCACGCCGGCGACGTGCCGCGCCTGGAGCCGCTCGCCACCCAGCCTCGACCACCGCCTCCGCCTCCGCCTCCGCTGGTGCCCGCGGGCCTGGGCGGGGAGATTGAAGGCGCCAAGGGCTCGCTGCCGCTCTTCACGCAGGAGCAGGTGTCCCTCTTCGAGCGCAACTTCGACGGCGGCCACCACCTGGTGCGCGGCGTGGCGGGCAGCGGCAAGACGTACGTGCTGACGAACTGGGTGGCGCGCTACCTGCTCGAGCACCCGCGCGCGCGCGTGCTGGTGTCCTTCTACAACCGCTCACTGGCCCCGCTCGTGGAGGTGCTGCTGAAGGAGGCGCTCACGCAGCGCGCGGGAGCGGAGCGGGTGCGCGAGCTTCGCACTCAAGTGACGGTGCGGCACGTGGGCGCGCTGCGCCGGCCCGAGCCCGGCAGCTTCGACGCGGTCTTCGTGGATGAGGCGCAGGACATGGACGCCAAGGCGCTGGCCACGCTCTACGGGCTCGTCCGTCCTCACCTCGCCGAGGACGGGAAGGAGTCGCGCTGCTTCCAGCTCTTCATGGACGACTCGCAGAACGTCTATGGCCAGGTGCCCATCGAGCTGCTCAAGGAGCAGCTCCCGGATGGCCTGTCCTTCCGAGGCCGCACCCGCGTGCTGAAGGAGACGTTCCGCGCCACGCGCGACATCCTCGACGTGGCCTTCAACGTGGTGCTGGATCCGTTGCGCCAGCACGCGGTGGGGGACCCGGGCATGCGCGAGTACATGAAGGTGGGCGAGCTCGCGCGCGAGGGACTCGTCTGGCTTCCCGAGGAGACGCTGGAGGGGCTCTACCGCGTGCAGTCCACCGAGCGCGGCGGCGTGGTGCCCACCGTGCGCGGCTTCGCCTCCACGACGAGCGAGGCGCGCTGGGTGGCCAAGGAAGTGGCGCGGCTGGTGCGCGAGGAGGGCGTGAAGCCGGGAGACATCCTCGTGGTGGCGCCGGTGATGCCGGCCACCTTCACCCAGGCGCTCCAGCGCGCGGGCGTCCCCGCCGAAGCGTACGGCGGCAAGGGTGGCCGAGACGCGGCGGACTTCCGCGTCACGGGCGTGGACCACGTGCGCGCGACCACGGTCTTCTCGTGCAAGGGCCACGAGTGCCCCGTCGTCTTCTTCGCGGGCTTGGAAGCGCTGGATGCCATCGAGGCGTGGATGGCCGGGGCGCGTCAGCGTGGCGCGCGCGAGAATGAGCGGATCCGCCGAGCCATGTTCTACGTGGGGGCCACGCGCGCCATGAAGCGGCAGTACCTGACGGGCGTGCGAGGCGGGCGCTTCCTCTCGGTGGCCACTGCCTACGTCGAGGCGCTCACCCAGGGTCGCGCCGCGACGGAGTGAGTGGGATTTTCGCGAAGGAGTGTGCCTCGCCTCGTTCTCTTGGGCGGAGGGCCGCGGCGCTTTCGAGTGCCCCTACCACGGCCCTGCCCAAGCCCCCGGTGTCAGACTGGCACCGGGGGCTTTCTTCCGGGCTACTGGGCGCCGCGCACCACTTGTCCCCGCGTCTTGTAGGGCAGGCGGTTGGAGACGATGAAGCGCGAGAGCTGGTAGATGTACTTCCTCCACTCGGTGCCTGTGGGGCCGGGGCCGCCGCCCTTGCCGAAGATGTCACCCGCGTTGGCGACGATGGAGCAGGGATTGCCCTCCGCGTCGACGCAGGTCGGTGCGGCGGCAGCGGCGGCGACCGAGTGCTCCGCCTGCGCCTGGGGTCGCGTCGTGTTTCCGGTCGAGCGCCGCAGCCAGGCGGTCAGCTCGTCGAGGCTCGTGGACTCGTGCTGGAGGATGACCTCGGTGGAGTTGGCATCCACCAGGTAGCCCACGTAGAGGTTCGGGTTCTGGGGGCTGCTGGCGACGACCGTGACGATCATCCCCTCGGGGATGTCCTTGGGCAGGATGCGGTCGGCCTCGATGGAATGAGGGAAACAGCCGGAGACCGCCAGCAGCAGCGGCAGCAGCAGCAGATGCTTCTTCATGGAAGGTAGCTCGTTGCGGGGGTGGGACTACTCGAACAACAGGACCTGCTCGACCCAGGTGGCGCCGGGATGGGCCGCGAGCCAGGCACGGCGCGCATCGCGCAGCACGGGGGCCGCGGATTCTCCGGCGCGGATGCGCGAGAGCACCGGCGTGAAGAACGCCGAGGCCTCACTGTCGGGAATCACCTGCGTCGCGGCCAGCACCGCGCGGGCACCGGCTGTCACGAAGGCCAAAGGCAGTCCGAAGTTCTCGTGGACATAGGCCGTGGCGTGCGCCGCGTGACACGCCGCGAGCACCACCACGGGATGGCCGTGGAGTGGAGAGGCCTGGACGTCCGCGGCCGTCAGCGCGAAGCGCCCGCCCTCGGACTCCGGGGACAGCACCAGCAGCGAGGCGTCCGACATGCCCGGGTCGATGAGCCCATGCGCGTGGATCTGCACCTCGGTGGCGTCCCGCATGGCCTCCAGCACGCGCGAGGGCGTGGCGGCGGGGCCGCGCAGCACGACGGGCGCATCGCCCTCGGTCGCGTCGTCGTGCCATGGTTGAAGCTCCGGCAGGCGCAGCTCCGACGGAGGCACCACGTCCGAGACCACCAGCCGGTGAGGCGTGGCGGCGGGAGCGGAAGGCCGGGCCGGGCCCACCCGGTAGGACCACGCGAACTCCGAGGGCAGCAGGCCCGCTCGGCCCTGCACGGGGGGGCGGGCCACCACCTGGATGCTCGGGCAGTCGCGCAGCGCGGCCAGCACGTCGGACGGAATGAGCCCCGTCACGTCGGTGAGCGGCGTGCGCCGAAGCTCGTCGTAGTGCGCCACCAGTCGGCCGTCAGCGCCGCGCGCCGCCACGAAGGTGCGCTCGTCATCCACCGTCACGCCCAGCAGACACGTGCCCTCGGTGGACAGTCCCAGCTCCTCGGAGGTGAGGGCCATGCCGCGCTCGAACTCGCCGTGGCGGGCCGCGTCCAGGATGAGCGAGGTGTACGTATAGACGCGCGCCTTGCGGGCGTTGGGCGTCGTGGCCAAGAGGGGCGCGGCCTCGGTCAGCGTCTGACGCAGCAGGGCCTGGCCTCGGGCGCGGTCCAGCTCCAAGTAGAAGCGCCCTTCGATGTGGCGCAGGAGGAGGTCCTCGCCCGCGTCCAGGGAGCCAGGAGTCCGCAGCGCGTCCAGGCCTCTGCGCATGAGGGCCTCGTCCTCGGGGCGGCGCAGCGGCGTGCGCGCCAGGTCCGCCACCACGAAGAGCCGCGCCATGGAGGGCGGGGTGTCGCAGCGGGCCGCGCGATCGAGCTGCTCGCGCGCCGCGGGGAAGTCCAGCGCGCGGTGGAACGCCGTGGCGAGCCCGGTGTACGCCAGCTCCGTGTAGGCGCAGTTGTCCGGGGACCGCTGGATGGCCTCCTCGGTGTACGCGTGCGCCAGGGCCAGCTCGCCCCGCATGCGAGCAGTCTGTCCCAGCTCCTGGAGCAGGCGCAGCTCCTGGCCCCACTCGTGGCCGGCGCGGGCTCGCTGGAGCGCGGAGAGCGCGTGGGCGTGCGCCTCCACGGGGTGGTGCAGGTTGCCCTCCGCGAGCGCCAGCTCGCGCAGCAGCGTGGTGCAGCGGTACGCGGGCCGCGCATCCTCGCCACACGCGCGCAGCACCTCGGGCGTGAGCGCCTGGGCGCGCCGAGGCTCACCCGCCATCACCGCGGCCCGCGTCCGTCGCTCCAGCGCGAGCAGGGTGAACCACGGGTCCCGGGTGTCGCGGGCCAGCGCCTGGTACTCGTCCAGGTGCGTGCGCGCGTCCTGCTCGAACACGAGCGCGCCCAGGAGCTGATCCTCCTGCCGGGCCTCGCGCAGGCGGGAGATGAGCGCAGCCAGCTCGCCCGGGGGCAGCGTCCCCACGGACAGCTGGGCATATGCCCGCGCCAGGGGACGGCGGACCGCGAAGTCCCGCCGGGACGCGGTGCGGCGCACGGCGTCCACCAGGTCGGAGCCGCCGTCATGCGCGTCCAGCGCCGCGGCCAGCTCGCGCAGGGCTTCCACGCGCTCGGGCGAGTCCGCGGTGCGCAGGCCGTCATAGAGGCACAGCCGAGCCATGCCGGGCACCGTCTGCGCTTCCGCGACGGACATGGGCGCGCCGCCCGTCACCATGCGGCGGCAGGACTCCCACGCCCCCTCCCAGGACTTCTTCTCGTCGTTCGCTCGCGAGCGCAGCTCCACGGCGCGCCGCGCGGCCTCGTCGCTCCACCCTGGCTCCTTGAGGGCGGCCACCTGCTCGAAGGCTTCGGCCGCCGTCATGAACAGGCCCAGGGCGCGCAGCGCGAGCCCGCGGTTCCACAGGGCCTGGGGATGCCGAGGCTGCTGCTTGAGGGCCTGCTCCGCGAGCGCCAGCGCCTCCTCCGGCGCGCCGCGCGCGAGGGCCAGCACGGCCCGGTCGCTGCTCGCGTCGGGCGAAGGCGCCAGCGCGTCGAGGAAGGGCCCCGCCTGGACCAGCTCTCCGCGCAGCAGGTACGCGGCCGCGATGCCCCGCTTGTCTCCCGCGTCCTCCAGCCGGGCCAGCTCGCGCAGGGACAGCGCTCGGGACGCGTCCGGGGCGCCGCGCATCACCTCGTAGGGCCGGTGGCGGTCCGCCCCCGGGTGCGTCAGGCGCGCCTCCAGCGAGCGCGTCGGGGCCTGGGCGAGCCACAGCTCGGAGGTCGTGCGCTCGTCCGCGCGGCGAGAGACGAACATCACCACCGCGAGGCTGGCCGCGAGCGCCAGCGGCGCCACCACCCACGCCCAATGGGGGCGAGCGCGGACGCGGGACGGCGTCGGAGGTGCCTCGGCCTCGGCGGGGTGCAGGACGTCATCCGCCAGCAGTTCCAGGGCGAGCAGCTCCTGCATGCGCGGTGGACACGTGGCGCACTGGGCCAGGTGGTGGCGGAAGTTCTCCGCGTCCACCGGCGGAAGCTCCCCGTCGACGAAGGACTCCAGCTTGTCGCATGGGGCGCTCATGGCGTGGACCCGTCCTCGGCGGACAAGTGGAGGCGAAGGGACTGGCGCGCCTCGGTCAGCCAGCGCCCCACGGTGCCTTCCGGGACCCCCTCCAACTGCCGGGAGATGGCGCGGTAGCGCATGCCCGAGGCGTGCAGGCGGTAGGCGGTGCGTTGGGGCTCGGGGAGCGACTCGATGGCGCGCTCGAAGTCTTCGCGGGAGACGCGCTCCCACTGCTCGTGGGGCGTGGGCTCGGAGGCGGTCTCGGTGAGCTGCACCACGCGCAGGGCGGGCTGGCCCAGCGCCTCGGTGCGCCGGCGACGGCAGTGATCCAGGAAGCGGTTGCTCAGGGTGGTGCTCAGCCAGACGGCGACCGCGCCGGCGGGTTCTCCCTCCAGCCGGTCGAAATGCCGATAGGCGCGCTCCAGCGTCTCCTGCACCAGGTCCTCCGCGTCGATGCCGCCGCCCGTGCACAACCGCACGGCCATGCGCAGCAAGCCCTGCCGCCGCGCACGCGCGAACGCCTCGAACCGATGACGGTCGATTGGCGGGGCGGCAGGCCCGTTCTTCGTCTCCCTGCTTTCACGTCGGTCCAAGCTTGGAGTGCCCCCTCCGGCCGTATGAACGCCGAACGTGAAGTCTCTTCGCGGGAAAGTCCAGGATGCGTCACGGCCCATGGGCCGAGGCCTCACCACCCACACTGGCTCTGGGCGTGCCCTCTGGGGCGGCGCCCGTGCTCGGGTGTGGGGAGGCCGCTGTCTTCGCTACATCCGCCAGTGGGTGGCGCCACCGCTCGGCACGGAGGTCGGCTCCGCGGCGGGGGCGGGCTTCGCGTACACCTCGCGGAAGCGGGCGCGGAGCATCTCGATGGTCTTCTTGACGCCCTCGTCCAGCGCGGGCGCGGACAGCCGGGCCAGCTCCAACGGCACGGGCGGCGCCACCGGGCGCGCGTCCGAGACCTGCCGACTGCACTGCTCGAGGAAGCACTGGTGCATCGTGGTGAGCAGCCACCCGCGCACCGCACTGGGGTCCCGGTCCTCCAGAGTCTCGAAGACGTGCAGGGCCTGCTCCAGCGTCTCGCTCACCAGGTCTTCCGGATCGAACTTGCTGCCCGCGCACAACCGCGCGGCCAGGCGCTCCAGGTCCGGTCGGTACTCACGGACGAAACCACCAAAGGCATTCAAACGGCCGTTCAACTTCATCCAAGTCCCCCCAGCCCCTTCTTGATGCCGTGCATATTGCGCTCCAGCCCTGACGCACCTGCTGGGGTCGCGTCCGATACAACGCTCAGCATGATGAATCTTGGATCAAAACACATGGTGCGAAGAGTCAAATAACCCGCGCGCTCAGAGGGAAACCTGGGTGGGTCTGAACCCGCCATGGGGTGAAGTCCTCCCACCCTGTGAGACGGCGAATCAGGTGGGTGAAACATTTTCGCGAATCCACCTCCGGCGTTGCGCTGACAGGCTGCGAAACCCTCACTCCGAGAGTCTGGTGACGAGCGCGGGCCAGTCCGTGGCCAGGGGCAGGCGGCCCTCCGCGTGCTCGGGGCGTCCTCCGCCACGGCCTCCGGCGGCCTCGGCGGCGCGCTTGAGGAAGGCCCCGCAGGCGAAGGTGGACTGGGGGCCTCGGGCCACGAGGACGGGCATCCCCTCGGGTGTGCGCCCCGCCAGGAGCACCACGGCCTTGGGGTGGGTGACGAGGCGGGCGGCCACGGCGCGCAGCTCCTCCGGGCCCGCGGCATCCAGCACGGCGACCACGCGGGCATCCTCGGAGCGCGCCATCTGCTCCGCCAGCTCGCGGGCGATGTGCTCGGCGGCGCGTGCGCGGGCGGCGCCCAGGGCCTCTCGGGCCGTGGTGAGGTCGCGCTGGAGCTTGTCCACGACGGTGGGCACCTCGCCGGGGCCGCAGGTGAAGGCGCGGCCCAGGCTCCGCAGGGCGCCGGCCTCCTCCCACAGCTCGCGGCGCGCGCGAGGCCCCGCGGAGAAGAGGACGCGGCCCTTGCCCTTGTAGCGCTCCACGCCCAGCACGCGCACCAGCCCCACCTGCGCCGAGCCCGTGCAATGGGTCCCGCCGCAAGGGGACACGTCGAAGTCGCCAATCTGGATGACGCGAATGGAGGCGCTCACCTTGGGGGCCCGGCGCAGCGGCAGCGCGGCGAGTTCCTCCGGGGTGGGGAAGAAGGCGCGGATCCGCACGTCGTCGTCGATGACCGCGTTGACGAGCGCCTCGGCCTCGGCCACGCGCCGCTCATCGAGCGCGTCCTGGTCCGTGTCGAGGGTGCACAGGGTCTCGCCCAGTCGCGAGGACACGGTGGCCGCGCCCGCCACGTCCATGAGCGCGCGCGACAGCATGTGCTGGCCGGTGTGCAGCGCCATGTGCACGCGGCGCCGGGCGCGGTCCACGTCGCCGCTCAACTCGGTGCCCACGGCGGGCAGGGCCGCGCTGGCCTCCAGGGTCAGCAGGTGGTGCACCACGCCCGCGTCGTCCACCTGGACGTCGCGCACGGGCAGGCCGCCGAGCACGCCGTGGTCCGCCATCTGGCCGCCCGCCTCCGGATAGAAGGCGGTCTGGTCGAGCACGACGGAGGGCGCGCCCTGGAATTGGGCGTGGGCGAGCACGCGGGCGCGGAAGTGGAGGAGGAACGGATCAGAGAAGTAGAGGCGCTCGGTGGGGAGCATGGTGGTGGGGATAACACGCGGGCGATGAAACCGGCGGCGCGCTCGTGTCACTCCTTGGCGCGCGGCCAAGGTGGCCCCGCGCTGCCGGCCCCCTTGCTGGGGGGCGGGTGGCCTTGCTCACACCCCACATCTCCAGGTGATGTCCATGAACCGTCGGCTCATGCTGTCGTTGTCTGCTGTCCTGCTGTTCCCCCTGTCCTCGCTCGCCAGCTCCGAGGCGGACGCGCCCGCTCACGCGTGTGACAAGGCTCGGAGCGAGGAGGCCGACGCGCGCCCCGCGCCCCGCGCCGCCACGCCTCGCTCCGACGCTCCGTCGGTGGGGCCCGTCTCCGCGCGCGTGACGGTGGAGGTGTGGTCCGACTTCGAGTGCCCGTACTGCGCTCGCGGCGCGACGACCCTGAGCGCCCTGCGCGCGAAGTACGGAGACCGGGTGCGCTTCGTCTTCCGGAACCTGCCGCTGCCGGGACACGCGCACGCCAAGCTGGCCGCCGCCGCCGCGATGGCCGCGAACGAGCAGGGGAAGTTCTGGGAGTTCCACGACGGCCTCTTCGCCCAGCAGGACGCGCTGGACCGCGCGGGGCTGGAGTCTTTGGCCCGCAAGCTGGGGCTGGACGTGGCGCGCTTCCGCACCGCGCTCGACAAGCGCTCGTGGGACTCCTACGTGGAGGCGGACGCGGTGGAGGCCCGTTCGCGCGGCGTCCTCGGCACGCCCACCTTCTTCGTCAACGGCCAGCCCGTGACGGGCGCGCAGCCCATCGAGAACTTCGCGCAGCTCATCGACGCGGAGCTCTCACGCTGAACCCCGCCTGGCCTCAGCGGGGCTCCCACTCCAGGTAGAGCTGCTTGGGGCCCCGGTGCAGGAAGTTGGGCAGGTAGACGATGGGCTTGTCCGCCTGGAGGCGCGGGTTGTCCATCCGCGCCAGCAGCACTTCCATGGCCACGCGCACCTCCAGGCGGGCGAGTTGCGCGCCCAGGCAGTAGTGGATGCCCGCGCCAAAGCCCAGGTGTCGGCCGGTGTCCGGTCGGCGAATCTGGAACCGGTCCGGCGCCTGGAAGGTGCCCGCGTCCCGGTTGGCCGAGCCGAACAACACCAGCACGCGCGCGCCCTCGGGCAATTCGGCGTCGCCCAGCGACACCGCGCGCCGCGTGGTGCGCATCATCCCTTGGAGTGGTGTGTCCAGGCGCACCGCCTCCTCCACCGCGCGCGGCAGCAGGGTGGGCTCGTCGCGCAGCGCCTTCCAGCGCTCGGGCTCGCGCAGCAGCATCACCTGCATGTTGCCCAGCAGGTTGGTGGTCGTCTCGTGCCCGCCGAAGTGCAGGCCCATCACCAGGTTGATGAGCTCCGCGTCCTCCAGGGGTGGGCCCTCCTCGGGACGCGTGGCGACGAGCGCGCTCGTCAGGTCGTCGCGAGGGGACTGGCGGCGCTCGTGGATGAGGGCGGCCATGTAGTGCTGGAAGGCGACGAGGCTGCGCGCGCACTCCACCTGCCGCGCCACCGGCAGGTTGCCGCCGGACAACAGCGACATGTCCTCGGTCCACACGCGGAAGCGCTCCAGGTCCGCGTCCGGCATGCCGAGCAGCAGGCCGATGACCCGCGCCGGCAGCGGGAAGTTGAAGCGCGACACCACCTCCGCGCGCCCCAAGGGGACGAAGTCGTCCGCCATGCGCGTGGCCAGCTCGCGGATCCGCGGCTCGAGTGCGCCCACCCGCTGCGGCGCCAGGGCGCGCGACACGATGGCGCGCATGCGCGTGTGGTACGGCGCGTCCGCGTCCACCAGCGAGGGCAGGCGGGGATATCCCTGGGCCAGCACCTCCAGGACTTCGGGCGGCGGCGGCACGGGGCTGGCGAACGCGTTGGCGGACAGGAAGTCCCCCGGATTGCCCAGCACCGCGCGCACGTCCTCGTGACGCGAGACGACCCACAGGTTCAGCGCCTCGCTGAAGTGGATGGGGGCCTCGTGCCGCAGGCGCTCGTAGAGGGGATAGGGGTCCTCGAGGTGCGGGGGCTGGAAGCGCTGCTGGAAGTCGGGGGCGGAAGGAATGGACATGGTGCTCAGGCGCCGTGGGACTCGGGCGCCGCGCTGGCGGCCAGCCCCATCAGGTAGGGCGGATGCAAGGGGAGGCGGATGGTGAAGGTGCTGCCTTGACGGGGCTGGGACTCCACGTCGATGCGGCCGTGATGGGTGGTGATGATGCCGTGCACGACGGACAGGCCCATGCCGGTGCCCTCGCCCACGGGCTTGGTGGTGAAGAAGGGCTCGAACATGCGCGCGCGCACGTCGGCCGTCATGCCCATGCCCGTGTCGCTCACCTGCAGCACCGCGTGGTCCTGCACCCGCTGGGTGGACACGACGATGCGCCCGCCTTCCGGCATGGCCTGCGAGGCGTTCATCAGCAGGTTGACCACCACCTGGGCAATCTGGCCCGGACGCCCGAGCAGCACGGGCACCTCGCCCAGCTGCGGCACCACTTCGCAGCGCGGGTGGAGCTGGCTTCGGGTGATGCGCAGCGCGACGGCCACCTCGTCGTTGAGGTCGTACTCCGTCAGCGCCTCCGGGTCTCCCCGCGCGAAGCGACGCAGGTCCGCCACGATGGCCGTCACGCGGCGGATGCCATCCAGCGTGGCCGGCAGCACGTCCTCCACGTACTCGTTGAGCAGGGGCGACAGGTTCGGGGTCGCCTTCAGCTCCACGAGCAGCGAGTTGACGTTGCTCTTCACGTAGCTCATCGGGTTGTTGATTTCGTGCGCCACGCCCGCGGCGAGCAGCCCCAGGCTGGAGAGCCGCTCCTGCTCGTGCGCGCGACGGTGTGCCTCATCCAGCGCCGCGTGCGCCCGCGCCAGGGCTTGATGCTGACGGTCCAGCCCGCGCATCGCCTGGTGCGTGAGGAAGACGCGCGCCTCGGAGATGAGGCCCACCAGCAGGGACAGCAGCAGGAAGCACGCGGGGAGCATCGGGTCGCAGCCATCCAGCAGGGCCACGCCCGCCACCAGCACCAGCAGGAGCCCCAGCCGGCGGCGCGCGGTCGGGTCCACGTAGCCGTCCACCCACAGGCTGTTGAGGGGCAGGTACAGCCACGCGGGGACGGCCCAATCGCTCACCGTGCCATAGAGCAGGGTGGCCAGCAGGTTGAGCCCCACGCGCAGGGCCTCGGCCACGCGCGTATGGCGACTGAAGAAGGCCCGCGCCAGCACGAGGTTGATGGCGGTCACCGCGACGAATACCGCCGTGACCAAGGCCATGCGGCCCCACTTCCCCCACAGCGTCCACAGGAGCAGGGCGTGCAGGGCCGTCACCGCCGCGAGTGTGATGCGGCGGACGAGTTGGTTCACGCGTCGGGCGGCCTCCTCGGGCGGGAGGTCCATCTCCCGCTCCCAGGGGGAGGGACTCATGCCTTGCCCACGGTGGTCCGAGCCGCCGCAGGCCCAAGCTCCGCCCGCACGGGCAGCTCCAGCTTCAGCCGCTGCGGCCCGCCCACCTCCGCCACGAAGGACACCTTGCCCCCGTAGCGCTCCAACAACCCGCCCACCACCTTGAGGCTGTCGTCGGCCAACAGCCCCGCGAAGCGCTCGATGAGCTTCATCGCCTGGTCCGTCGCGAACGCGGGCTCCGTCAACTGCACCTTCACCACCAGCGCCGAGTCCGCCGGGCACACCTCCGCGGTGCGCCCCGCACGTTCACCCAGGAACGGCTGGTAGAGCTGCGCCATCACCTCGCGGTGCCGCAAGAGCCCCAGCAGGTAGGCCACCAGCTCCGCGTCGTCCCACGGTTTGCTGATGAAGCGACAAATCTCGCCGTCATTCACCGACGCGACGACGGACTTGAAGTCCGCGTAGCCGGAGATGATGAGCCGCAACGCCAGCGGGTGGCTGCGTTTGATTTGCTGAAGCAACTCGCTGCCCGTCATCCCGGGCATCCGGAAGTCCGACAGGACAATGTCCGGTGTGAACTGCTGGAGCCGCTCCAGGGCCTCCTCGCCGTTGTACGCCACCTCGACCGTGAAGCCTTCGCGGCGCAGCAGGCGGCGCAGGGCGTGCGCCACTTGGGGCTCGTCGTCCACTACCAAGACTTTAGACTCTTCCATGAATGTCCAGGAGTTCAGGTCGCGACAAACTACCGCACTGCCGCTCGGATTTCGCCTATGTCGGTGGCATCCAAAACTCGAGCGAGATGGAACAACCCTGGTCGTGGGCGACCCGGCCCCCACACACCTGGCGCCGGGCGCTGGCGGTGCTTGCGCTGCTGTGCGCCGCCTGCGGCCACGAGACAGGCACGGGCCTGGAGCGCGTGCGTCGGGCGGGGGTGCTCCGTTGGGGTGGGGACGCGCAAGGTGGCGAGCCCTACGTCATGGAGGATCCCGAGCAGGTGGGAGGCGTGCGCGGCTTCGAGGTGGAGCTGGCGGACGCGCTGGCGCGTGAGCTGGGCGTGCGCGCCGCGTTCGTGCAGAACGATTGGTCCAACCTGATTCCATCCCTGGAGCGCAGCTCGTTCGACGTGGCGCTCAACGGCTTGGAAGTCACCCCGGCGCGAGCGGGCCGCATCCTCTTCACGCGGCCCTACTACGTCTTCCAGCAACGGTTGATGGCCCGGCTGGGTGATGCGCGCATCACGGACCTGGCCTCGCTGCGAGGCAAGCGGGTGGGCACGTTGGCCAACTCGCAAGCGTGGGACCTGCTCTTGCGCGTCGGGGCGCAGGCCCTGCCCTACGAGGGCGTGCAGGAGCCGTACATCGACCTGGAGGAAGGGCGGCTGGACGCGGTGCTCCTGGACGACATCATCGCGGAGCGCTACGGCCAGACGCGCCCGCGCCTGCGCGTGGTGGGAGATGTGGGGGAGGGGCACTACGCCATCGCCGTGCGCCCCGGTGAGGAAGACCTGCGCGCGGCGTTGGACGCGGCGCTGACGCGGCTGGCCCGCTCGGGCGAACTGCGCGCCATCTTCCAGCGCTGGCACGTCGACGATGACGCCGAGCAGCGCATGGTGGACTGGACGGAGGCGGACACCAAGGCGCTCCTGGCGGACACGTCCACCGCGCACCTGGGCTGGGGACAGGCGGTGCTCTTCCTCCAGGCCGCGGGGGTGACGCTGCTGGTGTCCGTGCTGGCCATGGCGCTCGCCATCCCCATGGGGGTGCTCCTGGCGCTGGCGAGGCTGTACGGGAACGGGGTGGTGTCGCGGGCCTCCACGCTCTACGTGGAGCTGCTGCGCGGCACGCCGGTGCTGTTGCAACTGTATGTCTTGTACTACGGGCTGGCGGGAGTGCTGCGATTGGACGCGCTGAGCGCGTCGGTGTTGGGGTTGGGGCTCAACTACGCGGCCTACGAGGCGGAGGTGTACCGGGCGGGGGTGCAGGCGGTGCCGCGCGGACAGCTGGAAGCGGCGCTCTCGCTGGGCATGTCCCTCCGGCTGGCCTTGCGGCGCGTGGTGATGCCACAGGCGTTCCGGGTGGCGCTGCCGGGCGTGACCAATGACTTCATCGCGTTGCTGAAAGACAGCTCGCTCGTGTCGGTCATCTCGGTCGTCGAGCTGACGAAGCGGATGACCATCACCGCGGTGGATGTGCGCAGTTGGTTGGTGCCCGGCGCGCTGTGTGCCGCGCTCTACCTGGCGATGAGCTATCCCCTGGCGCGGCTGGCGAGGCGGCTGGAGGCGCGACTGGAGCGTGGATGATTGACGTCAAGGAGCTGCGCAAGCGCTACGACGGACAGGCCGTGCTGGACGGCGTGAGCGCGACGTTCGCTCGCGGCGAGGTGGTCGCGTTGGTGGGGCCCTCGGGTGGCGGCAAGAGCACGTTCCTGCGATGCCTCAACGGATTGGAGTCCTTCGACGCGGGCTCGGTGCGCGTGGGGCTGGACACGTTGGGGCCGGGGTGTGGGCGGTCTCAGGGGGCGGTGCTGGGGCGCATCCGCCAGCGCGTGGGATTCGTCTTTCAGCAGTGGCACTTGTTCGCGCACCGCACCGCGCTGGGCAACGTCATCGAGGCGCCGATGTTCGTGCGGGGCCTCGGTGCTCGCGAGGCCACCGAGCGCGGGAGGGCGCTGCTGGCGCGCGTGGGGCTGTCGCATCGCGAGAGCGCCTATCCGGCGGCGCTGTCGGGAGGAGAGCAGCAGCGGGTGGCCATCGCGCGGGCGCTGGCGATGGACCCGGAGGTGTTGCTGCTGGACGAGCCCACCAGCGCGTTGGACCCGGAGCGAGTGGGCGAGCTGGTGGACCTGCTCGCGGGCCTGCGCGCGGAGGGCCTGACGATGGTGGCGGTGACGCACGAGATGCGCTTCGCGCGGGAGCTGGCCTCGCGGGTGCTGGTGCTGCACGGAGGACGGGTCATCGAAGAAGGCGCGCCTGGTGAGGTCCTCACGCGACCGAACCACGCTCGCACGCGCGCCTTCCTCGGGTTGGACCGCTCAGCGCGCGGCTGATCCGCAGGGCGTGGCGGGAGTCGCGACGTCCCAGGTCGGACCTGTTCGCCGCGCGGTCGTGTCCGGATACGTCGTGGGACATCGCGTGGATGACTTCGTGACCGCCGTGGCTCGAACGAATCGTCCGGCGCGCGTCTGATGCGCGAGCCGGGTGTACACGGGCTGAAAGTGGAGGGCGGGCGGGCTTCCCCTTGCTGCCTCTGCCTGGGAGCCTGCGAAGGGCCGGGCGCGGGCAGACGTCGCGCCGCCGCCGTGTTCGCCATCGCGCTCACCTGAGGAAGATTGCATGCGTCGCGAGGTACAGCTCACGGAAGTCGGACAGGGAGAGGGGCCTCGCGTGCTCCTCCTGGCGGGGCTCGGTGCACGGGGTTCGGGCTTTCGAGCGCTCGCGGAGCGGCTGGCGGAGTGCTCGCGGCCGGTGCTTGTGGAGTACCCCGAAGGCGTGCACGCGTCACAGGGCGCTCGCTCGCTCGCGGTGCGGGTGCTGCGTGCGGCGGGGCCGGTGGACGCGGTGGTGGCCAGCTCCTACGGGGGCATGGTGGCGGCGCACCTGGCCGCCGGCGGAGCGACGCGTGGGGTCGCGTTCCTCGGCTCGTTCGCACGCACCGAGCATCTGGGCCTTCGCGGCCGGCTCATCCGCATGATGGGGCCCATCGCCGTGCTGGGGCGGCCCGGGTGGGGCGCCGCGTCGCTGGCCGCATGGAAGCCCGTGCCGCGAGCGCAGGTCGCGGAGGTCGTGCCCACGACGTGGGAGGAGCGAGTCACCACGCTGTATCGCGCGTTCGCCATCCGCTCCGAGCCCCCGCCTCCGGAGCTGCGTCGGCTGCCCGTGGCCTGCATCTGCATCCAGGGAGACCGAGACGTGCTGGTGCCGCCGGCCACGCTGGGTCGCCTGGCCGAGTCACTGCCACCGGGAACGCCCCGACATCTGCTGCGTGGCGCGGGCCACGTGCCCTACTTCAGCCACCCGGACGCGTGCGCGCGGCTTCTGCGTCCGTGGTTGGCTTCGCTAGCCGTGGAGTCAAGCCCCGAGTGGTCTCGGTCGATGGCCGCGACGAAGGGGTGACGTCACCACGTGGGGCCGAGTAGGTTGCGGGCGCCGATGCGGAACCGGTTCACGCGCTCGCTCCTCCTTTTCGTTTCCCTGTTCGCGGTGGGTTCGCGGGCGGCATCTCCCGCGGAGGGCGCCGTGTCCCCGGCTCCCGTGCTGCCGGCGGTCCCCGCACAGCCCTCGCCACGTCCTGCGCCCGCGCCCGGCGCCGAGCACACGGTGCTCCTGCTGGGCGACAGCCTCATCGCCACGGGCTTCGGAGACACCCTTCAAGCCGAGCTGGATGCGCATCCGAGCATCCGCTGCCGCCGCAAGGCGAAGTCCTCGACGGGCCTGTCGCGCCCGGACTTCTTCGACTGGATGGAGGCGGGCCGTCAGGAGGTGGAGCGGCACCAGCCGGAGGTCGTGGTCGTCATCCTGGGCGGCAATGACGGGCAGGCGCTGCGCGACAAGGAGGGAGGCTCGGCCATCTCCTGGGGGCAGACCGAGTGGGAGACGGCCTACCGTCAGCGGGTGCAGGACTTCCTGGGCGTCATCGCGGCGCCGGGCCGGAAGATCGTCTGGTTGGAGCTGCCTACGACGGGCCTGCGCCGCTTCGAGAAGAAGCTGGCGCTCATCCGAGGACTCCAGCGCGAAGTCATCACCGCGCGCGAGGACGCGGTGCACGTGGACACGCACCCGTTCTTCACCGACGCGCGAGGCCGAGCGCTGCAGGAGGCCCACGTGGAGGGCTTCCGCAAGCCCATGCGGTTGCGGATGACGGACGGCGTCCACTTCACCGTCGCGGGCGGGCGCTACTTCGCGGACAAGGTCTATCCCGAGGTGCTCGGCGTGCTCGGCCTCGAGCCCGCGCCGCGACACGCCATCGCGCCCGCGCATGGCGCGGCACACAGCACCAGTGGACACGCAGCAACCCCGGCAGCGCACACCGCGGAGCCCGTGGTCGCCACGCCCTGAGCGACGCCTCAGGGCGGCCTGTCCACAGCCACGCCACTCACCGGATGCCTGGGGCTCGCGGCTCGGGTTCGCGCTGCCTTTGGAGGACTCTGCGCACGGCGCGCAGGAGCAGCTCCTCGTCGCGCGGATTGGCGAGGAAGCCGCGGGCCCCGAGACGCAGCGCGCGCTCGAAGCCCTCGTCGTCCGAGGTGCCGTGGACGATGAGCCCGCCCGCGATGCGGACCTCTCCCGCGAGCAGCCCCTCCATGGCCTGGATGGGCGCGATGACGATGTCGCCGACGCGCGTGTGCAGCACCTCCAACGGCGTCGCGGTCCGTGACGGAATCCGGTGTCGCGCCAGTGCCCGGGAGATCAGCACCGCCGTCACGGGCGGCCAGCCGTAGAGCAGGAGCGGAGTCTCGGGGGCTGGAGGGTGCTCGGGGGGCGGGGTGTGTTCCTCGGGCTCGTGGATGCCGTACATCGTGCCCAGGGCGCGGGTCAGGGCGCTGTCCGCGGCGAGGTGCGGCTCGACGCGCGCCTTGCCGGAGATGGCACGCACATCGTCCACGGCTTCCAGCGATACAGGCGCGGGCAGGGCGAGATGGAGCACCTCGCGCTCGTCGCGCTGCTCGATGCGCAAGGGAATGACTCGGTACTGCCGCGCGATGCGGGCCGGGACGAGCGAGGTGAGGGCTCGGTCCAAGGGCTCGTGATCCAGGTCCACCGAGTCCACGCCTGCTTGAGCGGCAAGGCCTCGCAGGACGTCCGCCTCCGTGCACACGCCTTCCCGCACCAGCGCCCGGCCAAGCGGGACGTGCACCTCGTGGTGATGCACCAACCCGAGCCGGAGCTGGGCCCTATCGACCACGCCCATCTCCAGGAGGATCTCTCCCAGGGGCCGCTTGGCTCCCATCTCCATGACCCTTGAGTCTGGCAACGGTCGGCCCGCGCGACGACGGGCGGGCAGGGGAGCCACCGCCCTGTCCGTCTCCACGCGGGGAGGCATCGGCTGGGCTTGGTGCGTATCGACGCGGGTGCCCGCGCTCCCGGGAGGCCCAGGCCGTACGCCCGCGTGTTGGCGCTCGAATCGCGCTGACTCCTCTCACGCGGCTTCGGGTTCGCGGCGTGAATCGAGTGGGTCTCGGCTACGCTGGCGTGCTCCTTCTCGCCGGGCTCCTCCGATGACGACCTCTGCTCGCGCTGTCCTGCCTCGCCTCGTCGCGCTCTGCCTGGCCTTGGGCGGGTTGGGTGCTCCGGCGATCCTGGGATGGCAGGGGTGGCGCACCGCTCAAGGCATGCTCCACCCAGCACGAGTGCCCGTGGTCCATCCAGGTGCCACGGGTGCGTTGGAGGGCATGGAGAATGTGTCCTTCCAGGGACCGGAGGGCCAGGTCCTCCGAGGCTGGTACGTGCCCTCGCGTGACGGATCCGCGGTGGTGCTGGTGCACGGCTTCGCGGCCAACCGGACCCAGCTCCTCTTCGAGGCGCGCGCGCTCGCGGAGTCTGGCCATGGCGTCCTGCTCTTCGACCTGCGTGCCCAGGGCGAGAGCGACGGTGACGCTGTCACCTGGGGCGACCGTGAGCGAGGAGATGTCCGGGCCGCGCTGGCGTTCGTCGCTTCGCGTTCCGACGTGGATGCCTCACGTCTGGGATTGCTGGGGTTCTCGATGGGCGGCACCACCGCGCTCCTGGTGGCGCAGGAAGAATCCCGTGTGCGCGCCGTGGCGGCGGTGGGCGCCTTCCCCGTGCTGGAGGCCGACGTGCACTCCTGCTACGGCGGGCGCCTGGGGCGGCTCAACTCGCTGCCGGTCGTGTGGAGCCTGCGCCGCGCGGGCGTGGCGGTGGACGCGGTGCGACCGTTGGATGGGATGGCTCGGCTGGAGGGGCGCGCGCTGTTGCTCATCAACGGCGACACGGATCCGGATGGGCCCACCAAGCTGGACGGCAGCCTCTATCGCGCCGCGCGTGAGCCGAGGACGCTGTGGCGCGTCCCCGGCGCGACTCATGGCGAATACGCGCGCGTGGATCCAACGGGCTACGCACACCAGCTCCGCGCGTTCTTCGCCGCGGCGCTGGCGCCCTATCCGCGCGCGGAGAACAGCGAGCCGTAGGCCTCGGGCTGAAAGCCCACGAGGACCCGGTCCGCCGTGACGAGCACGGGCCGCTTCACCAGCTTGCCATCCTGCGTGAGCCACTCGCGGAGCGTCGCCTCCGAGGCGGCGTCCACCGCGGCCTTGCCGATGGCCCGGTAGCTCTGCCCGCTGGTGTTGAGCCACTTGCGGACGGGGAGGCCGCTGCGGGCGATCCACGCTGGAAGCTCGGCGGCGGTGGGAGGGGACTCGACGATGGGGCGAACCGTGTAGGTCACCCCTTGGGCATCCAGCCACTTGCGAGCCTTGCGGCAGGTATCGCAGCCCGAATACTCGAGCAACAGGACGTCTTTGGCCATGCGCGGCTTCTACCAGAGGCCCATCCAGCAGGTGGGCACCTATGTATGCTCGCGCCCCATGAGACCCCTTCTCCTCGTCTTGGGCCTGGCGCTCTCCGCGTGCGCGACGCGCACCCTGCCCGCGCCGGTGACTTCGACGGCCGCGAACACCTCGGGGACTCCCGAGTCGCTGGTGGATGAGGCCTGGGGTGTCCTCCTGCGCGAGTTCATGAACCCCGAGGCCGTGAAGCGCGGCGAGGACGTGCGCCTCGCGGGGACGCCGCCCGCGACGCAGAGCGAGGCCTGGGCGCGCATCCGCGCCCTCACCACCGTGCTGAACGAGCCCGCCACGCGGCTGCTGGAGCCCGAGCAGCGCGCGGGACTGGAGCGCGAGCTGACGGGAGCGGCGGGGGTCGGCGTGGGCCTGCCGGAGCTGCTGTGCCTGGATGTCGACTCGCGCTCGCGCACGCTCATGGTGGTGACGCCGCTGCGAGACTCACCCGCCTCGCGAGCGGGGATTCATCCCGGGGACATCGTGGAGTCCATCGACGGGAGACCCGCGCGGGGCATGCGGTTGGAGGTGGCGGGCTCGCTCCTACGAGGCGTCGCGGGCACGCCCGTCTCGTTGGAGATTCGTCACGGCACGCAGGTTCGCACGGTGACGTTGGTGCGCGAGCAGCGCGGCACCTGGCTGCGTCCGGTGCAGTGGCGCATCCTGCGAGAAGGCGGGCGAGCCGTGGGGTACCTGCGGGTGGAGATGTTCTCCTCCGGGACGGCCGACGAAGTGCGCGCGGCGCTCGCGGCGCTGCGCCAAGAGGGAGCCGATCGGCTCATGCTCGACCTGCGGCACAATCCAGGGGGCCGGGTGGACGAGGTGCTCCGGGTCGCGGGGCTCTTTCTCGGCCCCATCGAGGCGGGCCGGCGCGTGAGTCGTGCCCAAGGTGACGCGCCGCTCACGGGTCCCGCCGCGAGTCGCTCGCCTGGCGCGGGCAAGGCGGACAGCGACGGAGCGCAGGCGGGCCGTTCCTCGGAAGGTGTCCCGGTCCTGGCCGAGGGCCCGCGCGAGGTGGACTGGCCGCTCGTGGTGCTCGTGGATGGAGGAACGGCGAGCGCGGCGGAGCTGTTGGCGGGCGCGCTGCAAGCGCATGGGCGAGCGGTGTTGGTGGGCCGACGCTCGCATGGCAAGGGGTTGGTGCACGGGCTGTTTCCCCTCGTGGACGGCTCGGCGTTGATGGTGTCGCTGGGCACGCTGCGGACGCCGCGAGGACGCGAGCTTCAGGACGAGCCCCTGGTGCCTGAAGTGGTCGTCCCTTGGGAGGGGCCGCTGGATGCCGTCCCGAGCGTGGATGATCCGCAGTACATGCGAGCGCTCCAACTCCTGACTCGGTGAGTCCGCGGGGTGGGGCGGGCTGGATGGTGGTGGGGCGGTCGGGCAGTCGGGCGTCCGCTGCTGCGCTGGGGGGCGGCAGGGCGCATCGTTTCCAGAGCGGAAGGGAGCACGATGGAAGGCACCCGCCAGGACGAGGTTTCCGAGCAGGATGAGGCATGGGACGGCCCCCTCGTGCGCCGTCGTCGATGGTGGTGGGTCCCTGGCGCGGTGCTGCTGGTGGCCTTCCTCGCGTTCGTGTTCTCGCGGCACTCGGAGGAGCAGCAGTTCCTTCGCCTGCTGCGCGCGGCCCGGCCCGTCTGGCTCCTCGTCGCGTTGGGGCTGCAATTGGCGACCTACCTGTGCGTGGCCGGCATCTGGCACATCGTGCTGGGGCGGACGGGCGTGCGCGTCTCGGTGTGGTCGCTGTCGCGCCTGTCGGTGATGAAGCTGGCGTTCGATCAGGTCATCCCCACGGCGGGCATCGGCGGCACGCTGGTCGTGGCGCGCGGGCTGCGGCGCGAGGGGGCGGCGCCCGGGGTCGCGGCCGGCGCGGTGCTGCTGACGGTGCTGTGCTTCTACGCCGCACAGGCCCTGGGGGTCGGCGCGAGCATCGTCTTCCTGTGGGCGCGCTCGGAGCTGAGCCCGCTGGTGCAGATGCTGGTGACGGCCTTCGGCGCGCTGGCCATCGTCGTCCCGGTGCTGATTCTGGGGCTGTCGCGGCGGCGCAACTGGAAGCCGGGCCGCTGGCTGCGCCGCGTCCCCGGGCTCGAGGCGCTGGTGAAGGCCCTGGCCGAAGTCCCGCCCGGTCTGCTGGGCAGCCCGAGCCTCCTCGTGCGCGGCATCGCGCTGCAGCTCTCCGTCTACGTGCTGGACGCGGCCACCCTGGGCGCGATGTTGCGCGCGCTCGGGCAGCAGGAGGTGCCGCCGAGCACGGTGTTCGTCAGCTTCATGGTGGCGTCGATGGCGGAGACGGTCTCCATCATTCCCGGCGGCGTGGGCACCTACGAGGCGGTGTCCGTGGGGATGCTGAACTTCATGGGCGTGCCCGTGGAGGTCTCGCTCGCGGGCACCTTGCTCCTGCGGGGCTTCACGCTGTGGCTGCCGATGGTGCCGGGGCTCTACCTGCTGCGGCGCACGTTCACGACGCACCCTCCGGAGATGCGCACGCCCACCGAGGCCGGGTCCCCGCCGGGCATGGAGAAGCAACCGGACTGAGGAGGGCAGGGGCGTGAAGCGGCGCGAGACACGCGCGAGGACCGAGGGTCCACCTCCCTGGAGTGGAACGGAGGCGGCGCTGCTGACGCGACTGGGCAGCGCGCCGGTGGGGCTGAGCGAGCCGGAGGCCCAGGCGCGCTTGGCGCGGCTCGGCCCGAATCGAGCAGAGCCCCATCGCCGGTCGCTCGCCTGGGACATCCTCGCGCGCTTCGGCAATCCGCTCGTGCTGGTGCTGCTGCTGGCCAGCGCGGTGTCGGCGGTGGTTCATGACCTGACCAGCTCCGCCATCATCGCGACCATCGTGCTGATGAGCGTGGCGCTCGACTTCGTGCAGGAGCACCGCGCGGGCAACGCGGCGGAGCGCCTGCGAGGCCGGGCCGCCCTGCGCGCGCGTGTGCTCCGCGATGGCGAGGAGCGCGAGGTCCCCGCCGCGACGCTCGTGCCCGGGGACGTGGTGCTGTTGGCGGCGGGCAGCCTGGTGCCGGCGGACCTGCGGCTGCTCGCCTCGCGCGACCTCTACGTCAATCAAGCGATGCTGACGGGCGAGCCCTATCCGGTGGAGAAGGAGACCGGCGAAGTCTCTCCGGACGTTCGCCTCACCGAGGCACGCAACGCGGTGTTCGCGGGCACGGCGGTCATCAGTGGCACCGCGCGGGGACTCGTCTTCGCCACCGGGGCGCGCACCACGGTGGGGGACATCGCGCGAGGGCTGGATGCGCCCGCGGTGTCCACCGCGTTCGCTCGGGACATGCGTGCCTTTGGCCTGATGTTGATGCGGCTGACGGTGCTGCTGGTGCTCTTCGTCCTGCTGGTGAGCGTGACGGCGCATCGCCCGCTGCTGGAGTCGTTCCTCTTCGCGGTGGCGCTGGCGGTGGGGCTGACGCCGGAGCTGTTGCCCATGGTGGTGTCGGTGACGCTGGCGCGAGGCGCGCTGCGGATGGCGTCGCGCGAGGTCATCGTCAAGCGCCTGAGCGCGGTGCATGACCTGGGCAGCATGGACGTGCTGTGCACGGACAAGACGGGCACGCTCACGCAGGCGCGCATCCACCTGGAGCGCTACGAGGATGCGTCGGGGGCGCGGAGCGACTCGGTGCTGCGCTGGGCCTGGCTCAACAGCCACTTCGAGTCGGGCCTGCGCGGCCCCATGGACGAGGCCATCCTCGCGCACACGGAGCTGTCCGAAGATGGCTGGGGGAAGGTGGACGAGGTGCCGTTCGACTTCGTGCGCCGGCGGGTCTCCGTGCTCCTGGAGCGGGCGGGGCGCCGCGTGCTCGTGGTCAAGGGCGCGCCGGAGGAGCTGCTCACCCGCTGCGTCCACCTGGAGGAATCCGCGGGGCAGGTCCGGGAGATGGACGCGGGGCGGCGGAGGGCGCTGCTCGCGCGCTTCGGTGCGCTGGGCGAGGAGGGCTACCGGGTGCTCGCGGTGGCGTGGCGCGACGCCGCCCCAGAGGTCGAGCGCGCGGACGTGGGAGATGAGTCGGGGCTCGTCTTCGCGGGCTTCACCGCCTTCTTGGATCCGCCCAAGGAGGGCGCGCGCGAGGCCCTGGCCGCGCTCATCCAGGCGGGCGTGGCGGTGAAGGTGGTGACGGGCGACAACGAGCGGGTGGCCACGCAGGTGTGCCGCGAGCTGGACCTCACCGTGGAGGGCGTGCTCACGGGCGAGGAGGTGTCGCGACTGGACGAGCCGGGCCTGAGCGCGCGCGCGGAGCGCACCACGGTGTTCGCGCGCGTGTCCCCGGCCCAGAAGAGCCGCGTGGTGCGCGCGTTGCGGCAGGCGGGCCACGTGGTGGGTTGCATGGGGGATGGCATCAACGACGCACCGTCCCTGCGCGCGGCGGACGTGGGCATCTCGGTGGACTGCGCGGTGGACGTGGCCCGCGAGGCCGCGGACCTCTTGCTCTTGCGCCAGGACCTGGGCGTGCTGCACGAGGGCGTGCTCGAGGGGCGACGCACCTTCTGCAACGTCATGAAGTACATCCGCATGGGCACCAGCTCCAACTTCGGCAACATGCTCAGCATGGCCGGCGCGTCCGTGGTGCTGCCGTTCCTGCCCATGCGGCCCCTGCAGATCCTCCTCAACAACCTGCTCTATGACGTGTCCGAGCTGGCCATCCCCCTGGACACCGTGGACGACGCGCAGCTTTCGCGTCCCACCCGGTGGGACCTGCGACACGTGCGCTGGTTCATGGCCCTCTTCGGCGCGCTCAGCTCCGTGTTCGACGCGGCCACCTTCGTGCTGCTGCTCGTCGTCTTCCGCGCGGACGCCCCCCTCTTCCAGACGGGCTGGTTCGTCGAGTCGCTCATCACCCAGGTGCTCGTCATCTTCATCATCCGGACGCGGGGCGTGCCGTGGCGCAGTCGGCCCTCGGGGTGGCTGATTGCGTCCTCGCTGGGCGCGGTGGGCGTGGCGCTCGCGCTGCCGTATCTCCCGCTGGGGCGCTCGTTCGGCTTTGTGCCGCTGCCCCCTCAGGTCCTCCTGGCCTTGATGGGCCTGGTGATGCTCTACCTGCTGGCCGCGGCGGGGCTCAATCGGGGTTTCTCTCGCCGCTGGGGTTGAATGCCATGGAGTACGACGTCAACAACCTGGGACCCGCGTTGTTTCTTCACCCGGGGGTCAAGGTTCGTCCCTGCGAATGGGGCATGGGGGTCTTCGCCGACGAGCCCATCGCCGCGGGCGCGCTCATCGAGGAGTGCCACTACCTGAAGGTCCCGCAGAAGCAGTGCCGCGGAGAGCCGCTCGATGACTACGTCTTCGAGATCCGCTGGAACCGCCACGAGGAGCCGCGCCCCGGCAACTGGGTCGCCCTCGTGATGGGGTACGGGATGATCTACAACCACTCCAACGAGCCCAACGCCGTCTACACGCGCGCCTCGGATCGCGATGTCTTCCGCTTCCACGCATTGCGCGACATCTACCCAGGCGAACAGATATGCGTGAGCTACGGTGAGGCATGGTGGTCTGCTCGGGGAATGACGGTGCCTCCCTGAAGGGCAGGAAACGAATTCCTCACTGAAACCCGGGACGGGGCCGTATAGATTGCGGAGGCCCGAGTGACAGGCCGGTCGCCGCGCGCGGGTGCGAGGAATTCGAACACCTATGAGATTCCGTCGGTTCTTGCTGGCCTCGGCGCTTGCCTTGTCTTCTGGTGCCTGCATGACGGGCAACATCGGCGGGCAGGATGAAGCCCCGGAGAGCGCCGCTGCACCCGCGCGCGTTCGCCGATTGACTCGGGACGAGTACGACAACTCGGTGTCCGCGGTGTTGGGGTCGCCGCAGACCGTGGGTCAAGGCTTCGCCGCCGAGGACTCCATCCTCGGATTCTCCACGCATGAGCGCCTCCAGGTGACATCGCTGCTGGCGGATCAGCTGGACACCGCCGCGGTCAACCTGAGCGAAGTGGGCGTCACGCAGCTCAAGGGCCTCCTCACGTGTCCGGGGCAGACGCCCGAGGCGTGCGCGCGCGCCTTCATCCGGAAGGTGGGCGCCCGCGCGTTCCGACGTCCCGTGACGACCGAGGAGGAGAACGACCTGCTGGCGCTCTACAACGCCGGGGCCACCGGGGCCACCGCGACCGATGGCGCCAAGCTCGTGCTCCAGGGCATCTTCTCCTCGGCCTCGTTTGTCTATCGCACGGAGCTGGGGCCGGAGCGTGGCCGCCCCGGGCAGCTCGTGGAGATGACGCCCTACGAGGTCGCCTCCGCGCTGTCCTATGCCGTCACCGCGGGTCCCCCCGATGACGCGCTCCTCGCCGCCGCTGACTCCGGCGCATTGTCCTCCGCCGACGAGCGCGAGCGACAGGTGCGCCGCCTGCTCGCCACCCCCGCGGCGCGCCGCCAGCTTCACGAGTTCGTCTTGGAGTGGCTGGGGCTGACGGGTGTCAGCAAGATCAACAAGAACAACCAGGTCTATCCAGACTTCAGCGTGGAGTTCCGCGAGTCCGCTCAAGCTGAGACAGATGCCTTCATCGACGATGTGCTGTCGCGCACGGGCGGCTCGGTGACGGAGCTGTTGGGCGCGGGCTATTCGGTGGCGGACGAGCGGATGGCCAACTTCTATGGCGTGTCCGCGCCGACGACCTTGGATGCGTCAGGGGTTGGCCGCATCACGTTGCCGGCGGATCGCGCGGGCATCCTCACCCAGGCCAGCGTCATGGCCACCTACGCGCACTTCGACTCCAGCTCGCCCATCAAGCGCGGCAAGTTCATCCTCACGCGCCTGTTGTGCCGCACGGTCTCACCGCCGCCTCCGTCGGTGGTCATCATCTCGCCGTCGCCTCGGCCAGACACCACCACACGCGACCGCTTCGCCGCGCACACGAACAACCCCGCCTGCTCGGGCTGCCACAAGGTCATCGACCCCATCGGCTTCGGCATGGAGGACTTCGATGGCCTGGGGGCGCACCGCACGGAGGAGAACGGCTTCCCCGTGGACGCGTCGGGCGGACTCGACGCTCCGGACGGCACGCGGTTCTCGTTCTCCGGTGGCGCGCAGCTCTCGCGCTACCTGTCCACCAGCAACGAGGTGGCGGACTGCGTGCCCTTGCAGTTGTTCCGCTACGCCATGGGCCGTGAGGAGCGGCCCTCGGACGCGGATGCGCTGACCGCCATGCGAGGCGGCGCGTTCCGCTCGGAGCGCCTGAAGGTGACCGAGGCGCTCGTCAGCCTCGTTCGGGCCCCCTCCTTCACCCAGCGACGCGTTCCTTCCCGGTGAGCACTTCGACCATGGCTCGTGACTTCTCCCGACGCAGCATCTTGAGGGCGCTGGCTGGCACGGCGCTGACCGCTCCCTTCGCGCACCTGCTGACCAGCTCGGCGGCGGAGGCCGCGGATGCGGGCCCCCTGCGCTTCATCGCCCTCTTCACGCCCCACGGCAGCCTGCCGGAGTACTGGACCCCGCGCGGCGGCGAGACGGACTTCGACATCTCCTTCGAGAACTCGGTGCTGTCCCCGCTGGACCGCCACCGCTCGAAGCTGCTCGTCCTGGACGGGCTGGACTACAAGGTCCTCTACGAGCACGGCCGCACCGGCCACGAGGGCGGTCCCGTCACCTTCCTCACCGGCAGCCAGGTGGTGGCCGACAGCGGCGAGGAGCTGCCCTCGGGCGCCTCGTTGGATCAGGTGCTGGGCGACAACATCGGCGGCGCCACCCAGTTCCGCTCGCTCCAGCTCCACGCCTTCGAGCAGTACGGGGCGCAGCACGTCTACAACAGCATCAGCTTCACGGCGAACGGCACGCGCGTGCCCTTCGAGCTGAACCCGGCCAACGTCTACACGCGCCTGTTCGGCTCCATGGCGGGCTCCAGCGACGAGGCGAAGCAGCAGCTCGCGCGGCGCAAGAGCTTGATGGACTACCTCATCAAGGACGCCACCCGCCTGAAGAACCGGCTGGGCAGCACCGAGCGGCAGAAGCTGGACACGCACATGGCCGCGCTCCGGGACATCGAGCGGCGTCTGACCAACGCGGGCGCGCTCGGGTGTGTGAAGCCAGACGAGCCGCAGGCGTATGGCATTGGCGAGCTGGGCGACGTGGACCGCATGCCTGAGTTCACCCAGCTCCACCTGGACCTGGTGGCCCGCGCCTTCGCGTGTGACCTGACGCGCGTGGTGACCATGACCATTCCCGGGCCCACCATGCCGTGGATTGGCATCTCCGAGGACATCCACAACGACATCGCCCACCGCACGGACATCAGCTCCGAGCCGCTGCGCACGGAGATCCGCCTCAAGATGGTCCGCGTGCAGCAGTGGTACGCCGAGCAGGTGGCCCGGCTGATGGACACGCTGGCCGCCACGCCCGAGGGCAGCGGCTCCGTCCTGGACAACACGCTCATCCTCTGGGGCAACGAGCTGGGAGACGCCTCGGGCCACATGAACGTGGCCATCCCCACGGTGCTCGCGGGCGGCGCGGGCGGGAAGTTCCGCATGGGCCGCTTCCTGCGCCTGCGCCCGGGCACGGATCCGCTGGCCCACTGGCAGGGCGTGGGCGAGCCGCTGCCCGGCGCCGTCGCCCACAACAAGCTGCTGACCTCCATTGCCCAGGCGTTCGGCGTGCAGGTGGACCGCTTCGGCCACCCGGACTACACGGGCACGCTGTCGGGCCTGACGTAGTCCCCTGGAAAAGCGAACGGGAGCGGGTGCCCTGGCTGCTGGCGAACCCCGCTCCCGTCCTTTCCCGTCGGTGGTGCGTCAGCCGGAGTGGCTAGCCGCCGATGGCGCCGTTGATGAGCGGCGCCACGATGCCCATGCCCGGGTCCTCGGCGTTGTAGCCGTTGGCGGGCTCGTAGATGCGCACGCGCTGATTGTCATTGATGAAGCGCGCGAGGAACGTCTCCATCGGGACGAACTCGCTGTAGCACTTGTAGCTCTGCCACGGCTCCGGGATGTACTCGTACCAGTAGTGCTTCTTCTCCATGCGCTGGCACGCGTGGCTGCCAATGAACGTGATGATGGTGCTGCAGTGGCTGGCGTTGATGGCGCGCTGGTGGGGGATGAAGTAGCTGAAGTTGTTGTAGTTGTTCAGCTCCGTCACCAGCTTGTCCTGGTCCACCTTCCAGTACGCGTGGATGGCCGCCTCGTCGTTCGGCGTGCGGAAGCGCTCATAGGAGAAGCGCGAGTAGTTGTAGTCCATGGTGTAGCCCGTGTACGCGAGCTGATCGTTCGGGAACTCCAGGGCCACCATGCGGTTGATGCTGCCGAAGTCGTTCTGGTTGAACGTGGAGGGCAGCAGGCTGAACACCGAGTTGAGCGCCCACGACTGGCGAATCTTGTCGTGCAGCGGGCGGGACAGGGCATCCACGTTCGGCGCCAGGAAGATGGGGCCGGAGTCGTTGATGAAGTAGCCCTTCGCCGGGTTCATGATCTTGCGGACGAAGTAGTACGAGGACGACGTCGCCGTGCCGCCCGCGCTGTAGCCCGTCACCAGCATCTTCTGCACGGAGGGGAACTGCGTCTTCGCGTAGTTCGCCGCCGCCAGCGTGTTGGTGTAGCCCGAGTGCGACCAGGTCAGCGGCGGGTTGGCGCCCGTCGGGTCCACGTAGGTCGCGGTGTTGTTGCCGATGTGCACGTCGCCCGTGCAGTACGGCATGTAGACGATGTTCCAGTCCTTGGTGACCAGGTCCTTCTTGCTGCGGCCCGGCAGGCCCGGATCCGCGCCGTTCACGATGGGCGACACGTACTTCGCCGTGAACTGCGTCATGTAGTCGTCGGCGATGCCATTGGGATTGGCCGCGCCCAGGACGCCCGCGCGCCCGCTACACGTGTCGTAGTCCCAGCACGCCCCGCCGCCCTCGAAGAGGAAGAGCAGGTTGGGCGAGCTCGTCTTGCGCATGAAGAACTTGTACTGCGAGCCGTTGCCACACTTCGTCCCGGGCAGCTCCACCTTCTGCCAGTTGTAGTTGTTGCCGCCGTCCACGAGCACATCGACGATGCCCGAAACGATGACCTCGGCTCGCGCGGCGCTCAGCGGCGCCATCAGCGCCAGGAGACTCATCAACAGAGTGCGTCGCATCCAGCTTCTCCAGGGGACTTCGGGTTGGGTGAAGCCCCTGATGATACAATGTATCAGCGGAAAGCAGGAATATTTGTAGGTCCGGTAAGTTCAGAAATGTAGGTTGCGCATCGACTTCCGGGGAGACGACTGTTGATGCGATGCGGCATGGATTGGCGCGTGGGTTGCGTGGCGCGGGGCGCGCGGGCAATCTGAGTCGGAATGAGCGACAAGGCCCGTTGGAAGCTGCCGCTGCTCGCCGCGTCGGTCCTGCTGGTGGCGGGGGTGTTCGTGGCGGTGGACACGCTGCGCGCGCCGCCTGGCCACGCGCCTGTCCCCCCGAGCGAGGCCCCGAGGCCGTCCGAGCCCGCTCCGGCGCCCGCGTCGACGGCGGTGGCGCCTCGCGCGAGGGGTGGCGGGCCGGACCTGGTCGCGGCGGCGGTGGCGAACCTGCCCGAGGATCCCGAGGGGCCCGCGCGAACGCTGGTGGACCTGGAGCGGTTGCGCGCGCGCATGCCGGACAACCTCTACTGGGAGGTGGGCGTCCCGACGAAGGACCCCGAGGTGCTGCGCAAGCGGGCCGAGGCGGAGCGTCAGTGGAACGTCGTCTTCGGCAAGGTGCAGACGGGCGAGGCCACCGAGGAGGAGATCCACCGCTACTTCGACTACCGCCGCAAGCTCTCGGAGGACTCCATCGCGTTCGCCCAGGGCGTGCTGGGGGAGTACGGGGATTCGCTGCCGGCTCAGGACCGGGGCCTCTACGAGCTGAGCATCCGGATGCACACCACGCGGCTGCAGGAGATGCCGCGGCAGACGGACGAGGCGCTCGCGCGCCACGAGGCGACGGCGAAGCGCCAGCGCGAGTGGCGTCAGCGCGGCGGGAACTGAGCGCGCGTCCGCGTCACACCACGGGGTCCACGCCGGTGAGCGCGCGCACCATGCGGCTGGCGGCGCGCCCGGGGTGCGTGGCCGCGCGGTGGTGCAACCGAGGCTGGAAGGCGTGGATGGCGCCTCCGGGCAACTTGAGCGCGCGCAGCACGCCGCGCTTGAGTTCGCGCCCGGCCAGGTGCTCCGGCAGCCAGCCAAAGCCAAGGCCCTCCATGATGGCGGCCTTCTTGGACGCGAAGTCGTTGAGGTGCACCGTGGAGCGCGTCTCCAGCGGGCCCGTGCTCAGTTGGAGGCGCGGGTCCGAGCCGCGCACGGTGAGCAGCAGGTGGGGCTCCAGGTCTTCGTCGCGCAACGGGCCGCGACGGCGGGCCAGCGGGTGGTCCTTGTGCGCGACGAGCACCGCCTTGAGCACGGGCAGGGCGTAGGAGCGCAGGCCGGGGAGCGCGGGCGGCAGCAGCGACACCATGAGGTCCGCCTCGTCGCGGGTGAAGGCCGCCTCCACGCCGGCGAGGAACTCGGTGGACACGTGGAAGCGCGTGCCCGCGCCCTCGGCTCGAAGCTGCTTCACCACGCGCAGCACGGGCTCGGCGGGGAAGATGCCGTCGAAGATGACGCGCAGGCTGGGCTCCCAGCCGGAGCGAATCTCCGCGCAGGCCGCCGCCAGCTCACGCTCGGCCGCCAAGAGCCGGCGGCAGTGCTCCAGCACCCGCTCTCCCGCGGGCGTCAGCCGGGTCCGATAGCCACGCCGATCCAACAGCACCAACTCCGTCTGCTCCTCCAGGGTCCGCAGCGCGTACAGCACCGCGGTGTGGCCCTTGTGCAGCGCCTCGGCCGCGGCGGCGAAGGTCTGGTGGCGGGCGAGCGCGTCCAGCGCGCGGGCCTGCTCGAGCGTGACGTTCATGCCCCGGGATTGTGCATGGCCTGGACTGTTTGGGCGCGTCTTTGTGCATCGGAACGTCGGGCGCACGCCTGCCCGGACGGGCGGCTCAGGGGGCGAAGCTGCGCACGAGCGGGGAGCGGACGCCGGAGGACAGCACCCAGAGCTGGTGGGACGTGCGGGTGACGGCCACGTGCAGCCGGCGGCGGGCATCGTCCTCGCTGGGGTAGGCGCGCGCCGTCACGTCGGGCAGGAGCACGTAGTCGAACTCCAGCCCCTTCACGTTGTCCACGTCCGTGACGTCCACGCCCGGCTCGAAGGAGAACTCGCCGTCGCGCACCAGCCGAGCCCAGGGCATGTCGGCGATGACGCGATAGAAGGACGCCGCGGCGTCGCGGCTGCTGGCGATGACTCCGATGGAGGCGTGCGGCTCGCGCAGCACGAGGTCCCTCAGCGCGTCGCCCAAGAAGAGCCAGGTCTGCGCCTCGTCCGGGAAGTGGTGGAAGCCCACGGGCGCGCCATCTCGACCGGGGCGCGCGGGCGCGGCTGGAGCCAGAGGCCCGAGCACGTGCTGCGCCAGGGTCACCACCGGCTTGGGGCAGCGATAGGACACCTGGAGGCGGCACGTCGCGGCGTCGCGGATGTCCAGCTCGCCCAGCGCGGCGGACCAGCCCGCGAAGCCCGAGGTCGTCTGCTGCATCTCGTCGCCCGCCAGCGTGCAGCTTCGCCCCGCGCCCAGCAGCTGGCCCACGACGTACAGCTCGAAGAGGGAGAAGTCCTCGGCCTCGTCGAGCACGATGTGCGCCACCCGGTCCGCGCCCAGCGGGCCGTGCTGTCCCTTGAGGAACATCAGGATGGGCAGGTCGTCCAGGTCGAGCGTCTCGGCGAGCGCGTCCGGCGTGTCCGCCTCGATGGACTTGCCGTCCACGGTGACGAGGCTCTCCGGGTCATAGTCCTTGAGCGCGCGCGAGAGCGGGACCGCGAGCTGGAGCTTGGTGTGCTCGAGCGTCTCGTTGATGGCCGTGAGCGGCAGCTCGCCCCGGGCCGCGCTCACCACGCTCTCCAGGAAGCGGCGGTCCATGTACGCGTCCGTCAACCGCGTGCGCAGGCGGTCCAGCGTCACCGAGGTGGACTTCTTGGGCACGCCCATGCGGGCCGCGAGCGCGCGGCGCAGGGCCGGGTGGCGCTTGAGCCGTGAGACGAGCGCGGGCGTCTCCGGCGCCAGCTTGATGCCCGGCACGCTGAACACCGAGCGCGCCGTCGCCAGCGACCACGCCTCCAGCGTCTGCACGGACACGCGTCCCAGCCCGAGCGGCGCGAGCAGTCGCCGCGACAGCCGCGCCAAGCCCTCCTCGGGGACGATGACCTGGGTGCGCGCGGGCGGGTACTTCGCGGGCGCGTCGAAGGCAATCTTCGCCAGCCGGTGCAGCGCCACCGTCGTCTTGCCGCTGCCAGCGCTGCCCAGCACCAGGAGGGGCTCGTCCGCGCCGGTGCTGACGGCCTCATACTGCTCGGCGTCGAGGAGCGCGGTCACTCCGAAGGCATCCGCGTTGGGAGCGGTGCCCTTGCCCACGCCGAGGAACTCGGGGCGCGCTGCCTTGCCCGTGCCTCCCGCGAGCAGCGACGACGCGCTCATCCCCGCGCGCCGCCATGCGCCGTCCGGCGTGCGCTCCAGCACCCGCGCGCCCAGGCTCACGCGCGTCAGCACGCCGCGCTCGATGACCACCAGCCGCCGCGCGGTGACGGTGCCCTCGGACAGGCGGTCACCGAAGGACTCCTCGTACGCGTCGCCTTCCTCGTAGCCGTAGAACACGCGCGCCACGGGGGCGAAGCGCCAGTCGATGACGCGCACGCCCGCGCTCACATCCGCGAACGTGGTGCGGCCCAAGAGGTAGTCGCGCTCGCCGGTGACGCCGTCGAGGCGCAAGTGCGCGAAGTAGGGCGCCTGCGGGTCCGGCAGCGTGACGGGCGTCTGGCGCTCCATCAGCGCGCGGGCCTCGTTCATCTGCGTGAAGATGTGCGGCAGGTCCGCCTCGTGGGCCGTGGACGCATCGTCGCGGAGCACCGCGAGCTGGGCCACCAGGCCGCGCGTGTCCAGCGCCCGTCCCGCCGCCGCCTGCCGCGCGACGCCAATGGCCTGTCGCACGCGCTCCAGCAGCGCCTCCTCCTCCGCGATGAGCGCGCGATCCTCCACGGAGAGCTCGTGCTCGGGCTGGCCCATGGTCTGCTCCTCGCGACGGCGAGCGCACAGGCGTCGTGCCTGGGCTCCGCGTCGGCCGCGCAAGGTGACCTCTGGGCCGGCGCAGGTCAACCCGTTGGTTTTGCGGGCCGAATTGCTACAGTGTTTGACGTTGCGAGCGCGGCCACTGTCGTCCTCCAACGCTGTGCCCTTCTTCGCCTTCCCTGCCCTCTGCGCCGCGCCCACAGTCGCCGCCGCTCTGCTCACGGAGGGGCGCATGCTGAGGACTGCAAGGCTTTGCTGGACGCTGTCGGTGCTGTTCACGCTGGGACTCGCCGCACCCGCGGCGGCCCAAGAGAGCCCGGAGGCGCAAGGGGCTCCACCCGAATCCGATGCAGCGAGCATGGAAGCCCGGATGAAGGCGGCGCGCATCGAGGCCGTCAAGAACACCACCGGCTTCCAGATGGCGCTCAGCGTGAACGGCGGCCTGGGCGCGGGCTTCGTCTATAAAGAGGGCACGTCGCGCACGGGCCAGTTGGAGAACCTCAAGATCACCGACGCCGCCAAGGCCTCGCTGCCCGTCATCCTGGAAGTGGGCTATCGCGTCACGCCGCACCTGTACGGCGGTGCCTACGGCTCCTACGAGGAGGTCTTCACCAAGCGCAACCCACTCTCCTGTCCCGAGAACTTCGACTGCGCGACGTGGCAATGGCGCTTCGGTGTCGAGGCCCGCTACCACTTCGCGCTCGGCATGTTCGACCCCTGGGTGGGCCTGGGCGTGGGCATGGAGTTCCTCAAGAGCCGCGTGAAGGGAGACATCTCCGTGCCCGTGGCCGGCGTGGGCGCGGTGCCCGGGAAGCTGGAGACGCATGTCACGGACCGAGGCCCCACCTTCGCGCGGCTCTCCTTCGGCGGTGACTTCCGGCTCGGTCGCTACGTGGCGGCGGGCCCTGCCTTCACCGCGTCGGTGGGCAGCTACACCGTGCGCACGGGCACGCAGACCGTGACGTTGAGCGTCCCCAACACCGAGCCCATCGAGAGCCAGGTGTCCGCCGTGAAGGACGGCTTCCACGCCACCTTCACCATGGGCGTGCGCTTCGTCTGGCTCCCGTTCTTCTGAGGCGGGCCATCCTGCCCTCGGCACCCCATGACGGGTGCCAGGGCGGCGGGTCCGTCAAGTCCTGACGAACCCGTTAGACACGACTAGTATCGTGCGAGTCGGGCGGACCCAGTTCCCGAGGACTCGCACCATGCACGAGCGGTTCACCCCCGAGCACGACGCCTTCCGCCGCACGGTGCGGCAGTTCGTGGAGCGGGAGCTGGCGCCCCACGCGCTGGAGTGGGAGCGCGCAGGGGGCTTTCCCCGCGACGTCTTCACGAAGTGCGGCGCGCTGGGGTTCTTCGGCATCAACCATGATCCGCGCTACGGGGGCAGCGGGCTGGATTACTGGTACGTGGCGGCGTTCGCGGAGGAACTGGCGCGCAGCCAGAACGCGGGCGTGAGCATGGCGCTGCTGGTGCAAGGGCAGATGGCCACGCCGGTGCTCAACGAGCTGGGCACGGAGGAGCAGAAGCGCGAGTTCCTCGCACCCGCGCTTCGGGGCGAGCGCATCGCCGCGCTGGCGATGAGCGAGCCGGGCGCGGGCTCGGACCTGGCCCAGCTGCGCACCACCGCGCGGCGGGACGGGGATGACTACGTCATCCATGGCTCCAAGACGTGGATCACCAACGGCGCGAGCGCCGACTTCCTCGTGCTGGCGGTGCGCACGGCAGGCCCGGGTGCGCCGGGCATCTCGCTGGTGACGTTCCCCACGGACGTGAAGGGCTTCCAGGTGTCGCGCAAGCTGGAGAAGGTGGGGCAGCGCGCATCGGACATGGCCATCCTCTACTTCGAGGACTGCCGCATTCCGGCGCGCTACGTGCTCGGCCGTGAGAACGACGGCTTCTCGTACATCATGAGCAGCTTCCACTCGGAGCGCCTGGTGACGGCGCTCAACACGGTGGCGGTGATGGAGTGGCTCTTGAAGGACGCGCTGCGGTACGGCCGCGAGCGCGAGGCCTTTGGTCAGCGGTTGATCGACTTCCAGGTGTGGCGCCACAAGTTCGTGGAGCACCTGACGATGCTCGAGGCCGCGCGGCGCCTGACGTACCACGCCGTGGACCTGTACGAGCGCAGCCGCAAGGCCAAGCCCGTGAAGGAAATCTCCATGGCCAAGCTGCTCACCAGCGAGCTGGCCCAGCGCGTGGCCTATGACTGCCAGCAGTTCTACGGCGGCATGGGCTACGTGGAGGAGACCCCGGTGGCCCGCGCGTGGCGCGACGTGCGCATGCTCACCATCGGGGGCGGCACGTCCGAGGTCATGAAGGAGATCATCGCGCACACCTTCGCGTTCTGAAGGGGCCCGCGCCTGGGCTTCAGCTGAGAACGCCCGCTGCTTTGCACTTCTTCACACGCCCCAGGGGGTTGGCTTCATGCACGCCCCCGAGGATGCCGGCGTGGACAAGCTGCGAGGTGGACGATGATTCTCGTAACGGGCGCGACGGGCCGCGTGGGGCGCGCCGTCGTGACGCAGTTGCTCTCGGCGGGTGAGCACGTCCGCGTGCTCTCTCGGGAGGGCGTGCGGCCGATGGGGCTCGATGCGCGCGTGGAGGTGGTGCGGGGTGACCTGGGCCAGCCGGACTCGCTGCCCGCCGCCATGCGCGACGTGGAGCGCCTGTTCCTCCAGACTCCGGGGCCCACGCTGGTGCCCGCGGCGCATGCGCTGGATGCGGCGAAGCACTCGGGTGTGCGTCACGTGGTGACGTTGTCCGCGCTGTCGGCGGGCATGGCGCCGCTGTCCCTCTTGGGGCAATGGCACCGCGACCGCGAGCAGCTCCTGGAGACCTCGGGTCTGGCGTGGACCGCCATCCGCCCCGGCGCCTGCATGTCGGACGCGCTCCAGTGGGCGGCCTCCATTCGCGCGGAGGGCGCGGTGTATCACTTCACGGGAGACGGACGGGTCGCGCCCATCGATGCGAGCGACATCGCTCGGGTGGCGGTCACCGCGCTGACGCAGCCGGGCCACGAGGGCAGGACATACGAACTCACCGGCGCGGAGTTGTTGAGCGTGGGCGAGCAGGTGCGCATCCTGTCCTCGGTGCTGGGCCGTCCGCTGCGAGGGGTGAACCTGTCGGTGGAGGCCGCCGCTTCGCTCATCCGCAAGACGGGCTGCCCTCCTCTGGTCGCTGAGGCGGTGGTGCAGGATTCCGCTCAGGTCAGAGCAGGCAAGGCAGCGGTGGTGACGCCCACCGTTGAACAGATGACGGGCCAGCGTCCGCGCAGCTTCGAGGCCTGGTGCCAGGCGCACTCCCAGGACTTCCTCGGGGTGACGACGGACCTGGCCGCGGCCGCCCACGTGCCTGCTGCGCGAGGTGAGGCGCTGGCCTAGGCTGCGCACGCCATGCGCCTTGCACTCGTGCTGTTGCTGTCGCTCGCTGCTCCCGCGCTCGCGGCCTCGCCCGTGGAGGTTGCCCGGGGTCACCTCAAGAAGGGGCACCTCGACGAAGTCCTCTTCGCCTTGGATGGACAGAACGTGTCCGCCGAGGAGCGCGCTCCCGCCGCGGCGGTCCTCGCGGACGCGAGCCGCGCCGCGCTCGCGAAGAAGGACACCATGCTCGCGCTGCAGTTCTCGCAGATGGCGCTGCGCTACGACGCGGAGCAGCCCGCCGCGCTCGAGGTGGCCTCGCGCGCCTACTTCGCGGAGAAGCAGATCTCCTCCGCGGAGGACACCTGCGAGAAGTGGTTGCGCGTGACGAACTCCGCGCCCGCGGCGCGCCTGCTGCGCGCGGAGATCGCCAGCGGCGAGGCGGAGTGGTCTCGCGTCCTCACGCTGCTGTCGGCGGAGGTGCCCGCGTCGCTGGCCAAGCCGGCTCAGTCGAAGTGGCGCGCGCTCCGCAAGGACGCGGCCCAGCAAGAAGCGTCCAGCAAGAAGGCCCGCGGGCAACTGGAGGCAATGGACGCTCACCTCGCAGCGGCCCAGGGCGCCGCGGCGGATGCGCCGAAGTCGCAGCGCCCGGAGACCGTTGCGGCGGCCCCCAGCCCGTACCCCATCATCCTCTACGTCCGAGGAGGCTGTGAGATTTGTCGGGACGCCGCGACCTTCCTCACGACCCAGCGCGTGACCTTCGTCCAGAAGGACATCGGCAAGGACGCCGCTGCGCGCGATGAGCTGCAGGCCAAGAAGCAGCGGGCCCACGTCACGTATGACGGAGTCCCCATCACTGACTTTGGGGGCCGCATCGTGCCTGGGTATGAGTCGCGCCTCTTCAAAGAGGAGCTGCGGCTCTACGCCGGCGACCCGGACGCCTTCCGCTGAAGGCCGCCCGCCTGGGCCCCGGCGCGGCGCGCGGAGCCTCGGGTTCGTCGGTGCGCCCAGGGGGTGTGCGGTGTTTCTTCATGGAGCCCGTGCCACCGGACACCACGTCCCAGGAAAGGAGGGGCCATGAGCCGAACACCGTCGGACCGCGCGAGCCCCTCCGAGCCGTTCCTGCCGGTGGCGCCCCTCCTCTGGATGGGGGAGCGCGAGCCGCCGCGCCTGCGCTGGCTGAGTCGGTCGCTCGCCCAGGTGCTCGGCCGCCGTGAGGGCGAGGCCTGGGAGCCCTCGCTGCTCGAACGCATCGTGGACCCCAGGGACCTGCCTGGGCTGCAAGACGCGTGGCGCTCGGTCGTGGACTCGCGTGCTCCGGCGACGGTGGATGCTCGCGTGACGTGCCCCGAGGGCGGCGTGCTGCGGCTCTCTATCGCGCTCAGTCTCGTGGAAGGGGCGGACGACGCGGGACAGGTGCTGGGCACGGTGCAGGTGCTGGGGGCGGGGGACACGGCGTTGGATCCCGACCCCGCCACGGCGCGCTGTGAGGTCGCCGAGCTTCAGCTCACGCGTGCGCGGCGCGAGCTGGAGGAACTCATCGACAGCATCGACGGCATCGTGTGGGAGGCCGATGCGAGCTTCCGCTTCACCTTCGTGAGTCAGCAGGCAGAGCGTCTGCTCGGATATCCCGCGCGCCAGTGGGTCGAGGACCCGGGCTTCTGGGTGAAGCACCTGCACCCCGATGACCGGGACTGGGCCTCGTCGTTCTGTCGTGAGTCGGCCGAGCGGTGTCTGCCGCACGAGTTCGAGTATCGGATGCTCACGGCCGATGGCCGCGTGGTGTGGCTGCGCGACCTGGTCACCGTGCTGACCGAGGCGGGCCGGCCCCATCGGCTGCGCGGCATCATGGTGGACGTCACCCAGCAGCGCGGCGCGCAGGAGCGTCTGGAGCGCACGGTGTCGCTGTTGGAGGCCACGCTCGATGCCACGACGGACGGGCTCCTCGTGGTGAACCGGGAGGGGCGACTCACGGCCTACAACCGCCGCTTCCAACGGATGTGGGGGGTGTCCGAGGAGCTGCTGAAGGGGGGGCAGGACGCGCGGATGCTGCGGACGGCGAGTGAGCAGGTGAAGGACCCCGAGCAGTTCGTCGCCCGCGTGCGCGCGCTGTACGACACGCCGGACGCGGACAGCTTCGACATCATCGAGCTGAACGACGGGCGGGTGATGGAGCGCTCCTCTCAGCCACAGCGCCATGGCGGTGTCATCACGGGGCGGGTGTGGAGCTTCCGGGATGTCACCCAGCGAGTGCGCGCGGCCCGGGAGCGCGAGCGTCTCCTGCGTGAAGCGCACGAGGCCATCCAGGTGCGCGACGACTTCCTCTCCATCGCCTCGCATGAACTCAAGACGCCGCTGACGCCATTGCGCCTGCTGCTCCAGTCCCTGCGCAACGCGCTCGTCGCCGGCCAGCCCGTGACTCCCGAGCGCGTGGACAAGGCGCTCGGGCAGGTGCGTCGGCTTGCGTCGCTCGTCAATGACTTGCTGGACGCGTCCCTGGTGGGGGCCGGTCGGCTGGAGATGCAGCGTGGTCCCGTGCCGCTCCAGGACGTCGTGCGCGAGGTGACGTCCGACTTCCGCGACGCGAGCGAGCGCCACGTGGTGACGTACGAGGCGCCCAGCGAAGAACTCATCGTCCAGGGTGACCGAGGCCGCCTGACCCAGGTGCTGTCCAACCTGGTGGAGAACGCCATCAAGTACAGCCCGCTGGGCGGCGCGGTGCGCATCACGCTGACTCGGGAGGGGACCGCGGCCGTGCTGTCCGTGACGGACTCGGGCATCGGGATTCCCACCGAGGAGCAGGCGCGCCTGTTCAATCGCTTCTTCCGCGCGCACAACTCGCCAGTGTCGGGCTTCGGGGGGCTGGGCCTGGGGCTCTACATCTGCCGCGACATCGTCGAGCGCCACGGCGGTCGCATCTGGGTGGAGAGCGAGCTGGGGCGCGGCTCCACCTTTCGTGTCTCGCTCCCGGTCCGCGCGCACGCCGCGGTGCGACCCTCCACGGAGTCGGGCGGCGCGCCTCCGTGAGCGGCGCGGTGCCTGGCGCTCAGTGTCTCTTCGCCAGCCACTGCTCGACCTCGGTCGTCTCCTTGTTTCGCGCGCCCGGGAAGCGCCGGTAGATGTCGAGCGTGGAGTTCGCGAGCCGCAGGGCCCGGGCCCGCTGGCTGGGCTCGCTCACCAGGGCCTCGGCCAGCAGGAAGCGCATGTCCGCGAGCACCAGCTCGTCCTGCCCCACGGCGTCATGCTCGTAGGTTCGCAGCGCGCGCTCCAGGTAGTCGCGGGCCTGACGCGGCTCGGCCATCGTCAAGAAGTCCGAGCCCAGCATCGCCAGGTCGTAGGCCACCTCCAGCGCTTCGGGGCCCAGGGCCGCCTCGCGGATGGCGAGCGCGCGCCGGTGTGTGTCCACGGCCTCGCGATGGCGCCCGAGCCGGAGCAGGGCCTGCCCCATGCTGGAGAGGGTGGAGGCATGGTCGGGATGCTGCGGGCCGAGCACCTTGGCCTGGATCGCCGCCGCCTTCTCGTACGTCGCCACGGCTTCGGCGTGGTGGCCCAGGTCTCCGAGCATGTTGCCCACGTTCTTCAGGGAGGACGCCACCTCGGCGGACTCCGCGCCGAACGCGCGCTCGAAGAGGGCCAGGGCGCGTCGTTGATCGACGAGCGCCTGCTCGGGCTTGCCGGTGTAGATCTCCTGGACGGCGATGGACTCGACGACGATGGCCACGTTCGGGTGCTCGGAGCCCATGGCCGCCGTGTAGAGGGCCTCGGCCTCGCGAAGCAGGGGGATGGCCTCGGCGTGGCGGCCCGCGCGTGCCATCATCTGACCCGCGCCGAGCAGCGCCGTGCCGGTGCGTCGATCGCCTGGCGGAAAGGCCTTTCGAGCCAGCTCGACGGCGTGCAGGGACTGGGCGAGTGACTCCGGGAGCTTGCCCTGGGCGAACAACAAACTGCCGGTGTTCGCGGCGAGCATGGCCTCGAGCTGCGCATCGCCCCCCAGTCGTTGGATCGCGGCGGCGGCGTGTTGAGGCAGTTGATTGCTGGGGTCCGCGTCCTTGGCGTCCAGGAAGCTCGTCAATCGCACCAGCTGGACCCAGCCCTCGGCGGCTTGCCGATCCAACCGCGCTGCCTCCGCGACCTGGATGGCCCGATGCAAGGTCTGCACGGCGTCTCGGTCCTGCGTGGCCCGGCCCTGGGCCTCGGCCACCCCCAGCAGGGCTTCGGCCTCGAGCGGGGGATAACCCAGTCCATCGATGTGCGGCAGCACCGCGTTGGCGAGCTCCAGGGCGGGCATCGGCTGGCCTGCTTCGAAGCGCGCGCGCATGCGGCCCAGGTCGCGACGCAGTTCCTCCATCTTCCGCTGGGACTCGGCATCCGTGGGCGGGGGCCGAGGCGAGGTGAGCGATTGCAGATCCGCGCAGCGCGCCACGTCCTCCAGGCCATGCACCGCGCGCACCGCGTTGCGCACGGCGGAGTCGTCCGCCGCGCTCAGCACTTCCACCAGCGCGGCCACGTCCTTCTTGCGCTGGTCCAGGCAGAGCAGGTGTCGCTCGAACATGCCCTCGGTCTGGCGCCCCTGCACGCGCGTGGCCTCGCACGCCTGCCGGTGCGCGCCTCTCCACCTCGTGGCATAGGCGTCGAGCGCTCGCTCCACCTCGCTCCACGCCGCGCCGCCGATGGGCAGCGGGCTGTGCGTCAGCGCGGTCTTCACGGCCAGGTGCTGCGGCGCATCCCAGGTCCCCGCGAAGGCCACCTCGGCGCCACCACACGGGTCCCTCGGCGGGAGGAGGTGTCGCACCGCGCCCACCGCGACCAGCGGCGTCGCCACCGCGAGCGCCACCGCCAGCTTGCGCCAGTGTCGCCGGGGCGTCTGCTCCAGTGCCTGGATGAGCGCGCACATCGACGAATGGCGCGCGCTGGGCTCGGGCGACAGCCCCTTCATGACGGCGCGATGGAGCCATCCCGGGATGCTTGGCTCTCGGGACAGGGGGCGTGGATTGCGCGCCGTCGCGGGCCCGGGCGCGACGCAGGGGCGCTTGCCATACAGCGCCTCGTAGAGCGCGACGCAGAAGCTGAACTGGTCGCTCCGCGCGTCAGGAGACTCGCCGCGCGCCTGCTCCGGCGACATGTAGCCGGGCGTCCCAAGCAACGTGCCTGTCTGGGTGATGGCCTCACCCTGCGCGGTGGGAGAGGGGAGACCTGGGCTCTGCGCCACGGCCTCTTCCGCGCTGGTGACGAGCCGCGCCAGCCCGAAGTCGGTGATGCGCACCCGCCCATATGGCCCGATGAGGACGTTGTCGGGCTTGAAGTCGCGATGCACGAGCCCCGCCTCGTGCGCCGCGGAGAGGCCGCGTCCGGCCTGGATGAACAGCTCGAGCGCCTCGCGCCAGGGAAGGAGGCCTTGGCGCATGCGCGCGCCCAGCGTGGTGCCTTCGACCAGGTCCATGGCCAGGAAGACCATGTCGTCGATGCGGCCCACGTCGTGGATGGCGATGACGTTGGGATGGTCGATGCGCGCGGTGGCCTGGGCCTCACGCAGCAGTCGCGCCTGGGCCTCCGCGCGCCGCTCGGGGGCGTGGACCTCCACCCGGATGAGCTTGAGCGCCACACGGCGGTTCAGCTCGGGGTCCCTCGCGGCATACACGACCCCCATGCCGCCCGCCCCAATGCGCTCGAGCACCACGTAGCGCCCGAGGGTCGCTCCCGCGCAGAAGAACCTGGACGCGGTCACGCCATCGGAGGACGGCGACGAGTGTCCATCCTCCGAGGCCACGCCCTCGGCGACGAGCGTGCGGCACTGGGCGCATGCGTCCAGGTGCGCCCGCAGAGGCGCCGCCTCGGTTTCGGGGAGAAGCCCGCGGACGAAAGCGAGCAGGGTCTCGGTGCTGGGACACGCCATACCGCCAGTGTAGGCTCGTCGAGATGGCGAAGGCACCCGAGACCGGGGACCACCTCGACGACTTGCGGCTCGCGAAGGCCTGCGCCCAAGGCGACGCCGTCGCGCTCGCCGAGTTCGAGGCGCGCTTCGTCCCGCAGGTGCGCTCGGCCCTGTCGCGGCGAGGCGTGGCACCCGCCCACGTCGACGAGGTCGTCCAGCGCTTGCGCTCGCACGTGCTCGTGAAGGACGGCGAGGGGCCGCCGCGCATCGCCGAGTACGGAGGCCGAGGTCCCTTGTCCGCGTGGCTCCGGATGACGGCGCTGCGCCTCGCCTGGAGCCTCGCGCATGAGCCCCGCGCGGTCGCATTGCCGGACGACTCGCGGCTGCAAGCCCTGGCCACGGCGGCGGAGGACGTGGAGCTGGGGTACCTCAAGGACCGCTACGGCGCGGACTTCAACGAGGCGTTTCGCGCGTCCCTGGCGGACCTGGAGCCGCGCTCCCGCACGCTGTTGCGCATGCAGGTGGTGGAGGGGCTGACGACCCAGCAGATTGCCCGCCTCTATGGCGTGGATCGCTCCTCGGTGAAGCGCTGGCTGGCGAGCGCTCGCGAGTGGTTGCTCCTCCAGACGCGACAGCGCTTCGCCGCGCGGGTGGGCACGGAGGTCGCGGAGCTGGGCAGCCTGCTCGAGAAGCTCCAGAGCCAGCTCGATGTGAGCATCCGGCTCCTCATGCCCGGACCCGAGCCCCGCTAGGGACCGCGCGCGCACGGGCAAGAAGGCCCCGTGCGCGCAGCGGTGGTGCGGCCAGACGTCAGTGCGTGAACGACTCCGCCGGGCGGACGACGTTCAGCGGCTCCTCCGTCTCACCCACGAAGAACTGCGCGCGGGTGTCCAGCACCTTCTTGACCACGGCGAAGTCGGTGATGGGGCCGACCTCGAACTTCGGATCCGAGCTGAGCGGGCCCACCGGATCGATGGGCACCACGCCGGCCAGCTGCCCCACGGCGTCCACCAGCCCGCCGGAGAAGACGGGGAAGCGCGAGCAGAACGTGCACGTGGCCAGCTGGTTCAGCCGGCGCCAACGACGGTCCAGGTCCGCGAAGCGCCACTTGGCGCCACTGGCCGGGAACTGCGTGTCGGAGACGGAGATGAACGAGCCCGGGCCACCGCCGGTGAGGAACGAGGACAGCGCCGCGGGGATGCCCGTCGTCGGCTTCACGTGGGTGAACACGGTGGCCGTGTCGCTGCGGTGGCAGCCCTGGCAGGTGTTGAGCGAGAAGTCATGCCGCGCGCACAGCTCCTTGGGAAGCGCCGGGTTGATGCTGGTGGCCTTCCAGAAGTTGGGCGGGATGAGCGAGTTGCCACCGCGGAAGCGCGTGCTCAGGAACGAGTAGGGCACCGTGTAGTTGGACGAGCACTGCGCGGGCGCCGGGCCCGAGCCCGCCGGAACCGTGGGCAGCACCACGTTGCGCACGTACTGGTCCACCAGCGGGCTGCTCGCCGCCGGGTGCAGGCCGTCATCCGGGCTCTGCGCCACGGTGTGCGGCCGCAACAGGCCGCTGACCGGCGTGTCCGTGCCGGTCACGAAGTTCTCCGCGCTCAAGGTGAACTCACGCAGCTCCCACTTGCCGTCCGTCGCCAGGGAAATCTCGTTGGTGCGAATCTGGTTCAGCGCGTTCTTGTTGCCCTTGGTGGGCGCCAGGTTGGCCATCACCACGCGCTGCGTGATTCCCTGCAGCGCCGTCAGGTAGCCGCTGTTGAACGTGGCGAAGCTGTTGAGGTTGAGCCAGTCACGCGCCCAGGCCACCACGTTGGAGCAGCCCGTGATGGGCACGCCGTACTCGAAGATGGTGGTGAACTGCTTCAGGCCGCAGTTCGTCGCGGAAACCTTCTGCGTCACGCCGAAGATGAAGCGCAGCTCGCCCGCGTTCACCGGCTGGCTCGTCGTGCCGCCGCCGTAGCCCGCCGGGCCGTTCACCGTGCGGCCCAGGTCCACGCGGTTCACGATGGCCAGCAGCCGGAAGGGCGCGATGTTGAGGTTGAGCGGCGCCGTGAGGCTGACGCCGAGCCGGCCCGACCCGTCCACCACCAGGGTCGCCGTGCCACCGCTGGCGGTGGCCCACGGCTGGATGACCTGGTTGAACATGTTGAGGCGCTGGGCCACCGAGTCATTGTTGATGACCTGCGGGTTGAGCCACGTCTCCAGCCAGCGCTGCACGAAGATGTCCGGCGTGTTGCCCGAGTTCGTCGCGAGCTGACGCATCAGGTGCGCGAACGTCCAGACACCGCCCTGCGTGCCAGCGCCCGTGCACGGGTCCCACGTGCGCGTGGGGTCCTGCACCACTTGCGGCGCGGTGATGAGCAGCGACTTGCCCCACGCGGCCGTGGTGGACGCGGGCGTCACCGGGCACAGCATCGCGGGCACCGCGATGCCCGCGTTGAGCGAGGCCAGGTCGAAGGACAGGCCCTTGGCCATCGATACCGGCGAGCGCCCCTCGAACAGGACCGTCTCCGGGGTCGTCTCACCAAACTTGCCTGACAGCAGCCCCGCCTCGTTCTCCAGGCGGGTGTCGATCTCCTTGTCGTCGAAGTTCGACAGCGAGGTGAAGAACTCCGGCCCCGGGCTGGACTTGATGAGGCCCATCTGCGCGAGCGCGTCCGAGCGGAACATCACCACCGGGCTCGACTCGGAGCCCACGATGCGGATGAGGCTGTCCTTGAGCTTGTCGTTGGACGGCGCCGGCAGCCGGACGTGCACGGCCGTGTTCTCGCTGAGCGCCGTCTTGTCACTCAGCCGTTGGATGAGCGTGTCCGCGGACTTCGCGGCGTCCACCATCGGCAGTGTCGACATCGCCTCGATGGTGGTCTCTGGCTCCGGGTCCTCGTTCGTCGCGGCTTGCGCCGTCGAGTCAGGATTATTCTGTTGTGGTTGTGTTTGAGCCGACGCGGGAGTTGTTCCCTGCTCAGCGCCGGCGTTACAGCCCGCTGTGACAACAAACATTCCAGCCAACGACAATGCTGTCACGGCATGACGGATGTTTCTGTACATTGGCACCCCCAGATGCGCCCGGAACGAGTCGTCCCGAGGTCGCACTTGGAGTGTATCCAACACTTGTCTTCCGTTGAATTGTGAGTAAGCAGATTCTTCGGAAATGATTGCATGGGTAGATATTCGCCTCCGGGGGGTCGGCGATTACTTCACGGCGCTCACGAACCTCGCGGCAATGGGCGCGGCGACACGCCCACCCACGCCTCCGCCCTCGACCAAGACCGCGAAGCCGAGGCCCGCGTGGAAGCCCACGAACCAGGCATGGGTGGGCAGCGGCGGCGTGGTGCCGAACTCCGCGGTGCCTGTCTTGCCGCCCGCGCCAGGCACGCTCGCCAATGCGCGGCCCGTACCCTCGGTGACGACCGCGCGCATCATCGCGGCGAGCGGCCCCGAGGTGCCGGGCGCGAGTGACTCGCGAGGCCCCGGCTCCTGCTCCTTCACGAGATAGGGCGCGCGCCACTGGCCGGCTGCCACGGCCCCTCCCACCGATGCCAGATGCAGCGGCGTGGCCAGCACCCGGCCTTGTCCGATGGCGGCGGACGCCAGCTCGGCCACGTCGCGCGGCGGCGGGAAGGACGCGCCCGGCGTGGGGAGCCCCGCGCGGTACGGCACGTCGAAGCCGAAGCGGTGCGCCGCCGCGGCCAGTCGCTCCGGGCCCAGTTGCTCCGCCAGCGCCACGTACGCCGTGTTGCACGAGTGGGCAAAAGCCAGACGCAAGGACGTGGTGCCCAGGAACTCATCCTCGAAGTTGCGGAAGGTCCTGCCTCCGACCGTCACGGTGGGGGGGCAGGCCACCGGGGTGCGGGGCTCCAGCCCTTCGGCGAGCAGCGCCTCGGTGGTAACAATCTTGAACGTGGAGCCAGGCGGATAGCGGCCCGTGAGGGCACGGTGCGCGGGCTGCGCGAGCGGGCGGCTGACGATCGCCACGATGGCGCCCGTGGCGCTGTCCACCGCGACGAGCGCGGCGGGCTCCACCACCCCGTCGAGGGCGGCCTCGGCGGCGGCCTGCACCTCGGGGCGCAGGGTGGTGCGCAGGGGCGCCCCCGGGGTTCCCTCGAAGTGGAAGAGGACGCGCGTGTCGCCCGCCGCGCGTGTCACCGTCACGTCTCCGGAGGGGCTGCCGGCCAGCTGCCGCTCATAGGCCCGCTCCAGTCCAGACAGCCCGACCACGTCACCCGGTTGATACAACGGGCCCAACTGCGCGAGTGCCTCGGCGGTGACTTCACCCACGCGACCCAGGGTGTGCGCCGCGAAGCCCTCCGCGGGCGTGAGCCGCGCGCTCTTGCGACGAAAGAAGATGCCCGGCACCGGCGCCAGCGCGGGCCGAGCCACCTGATAGCGCTCGGGCCGCACGTCGACGATGGGCACGAACCCGTCGGTCACGGTGGCGCCCGCGGGCCCCAGGGCTTGTTCCACTCGCTCCGGGGAAATGCCGAGCTGGGTCTCCAGCGCGGAGGTCACCGCCGTGCGTGAGCGCACGCGCGCGGGATTCACCCCGATGGTGATGACGTCGCCCAGGTGCGTCAGCGTCCGGCCCGCGTCATCGAGCAGGTCGGCGCGCGCCCCCCAGGCCCGCGTGCGGGAGAACCGCTCGCCGCCTTGCACGTCCGGATGGAGGACCGCGGGTGTCCAGCGCACCCCCCAGCGACCCTCGCGGCGCGAGAGCCTCAAGGCCCCGTCCACCGGCCATTCGCCCAGGCCTCGCAGCCAGTGGTACGCGCGGAAATGCGCGACGGCGCTGTCTCCTCCCTGCCACGTCACCTCGCCCAACTCGAAGCGCGAGGAGACGATGCGCAGCCCATCGCGGAAGCGCGCGTGCTGGGCCTCGAAGTCCGCGGGAGGCGCGAGCACCGCACCGCGAAGCCGCGACAGGTCTCCGGTGCTCCAGACCTGGAGATAGGCCTGGGCCGCGTCGGCGGGACCGGGGGGCGGCGGTGGTGGGCGGACCGTGGCGCAAGCTCCCAGCGCCAGGGCCGCGATGACTCCGAAGATGAACTCACAGGTGCGTCGTGACACGCGGCGCACTCTGCGGGGCCCGGCGCTCCGCGTCACGCGCGAACCTCGTCCCCGGCGACATTCCCGCACCGCTTCCTCGGGCTGAGAGGCCTTTGTCAATTTCGTGAAGCATTCGCGAATTACCAATTATCCACATTTAATTCCTGGCATGATGCGGCGGGCGCAGCGTCTTGCCCTGCGCCCTTGAAAGGGTCATTCCATGCTCAGAAGAAAGATGTGGCTGGCTGCCCTGTTGGTGTCTGGTACGGCCTCCGCGGCCTATACGGACCTGTCGGTGCCGCTGATTGGCCAGCAGTATGACCAATGGTGTCACGCGGCCTCCATTGACATGATTGCCACGTACTGGGGTGAGAGTTATTGGACCCAGTGTGACATCGTGAAGCGCGAGTTCGGCGGCACGACGTGTCCGAACAGCCCCACCGCGAGCATCGGCCAGACGTGCACGGGCCTGCAGTCCATGGGGTACGCGTGCAGCGTGGCGTACGCGCCGCTGACGTTCGCCCAGTCCTTCTCCAACGTGTACAGCTCCGGCTGGCCTTTCATCCCGCGCATTGGCTGGACGAGCGGCGGCGGCCACCTGATGGTGATTCGCGCCGTGGATGACTCGGGGCCGCAGTACGTGCGCTACAACAACCCGCTGCCCGTGGGCTCGGGTGGAGTCTCCAGCTGGGTGACGTATGCGTACTTCCAGAGCAACAGCAGCTGGACCTGGACGCACACCGTCTGGAACATCCACAAGTAGTCCTCCCATCACTCACAGGTGAGACCCATGAACGCGATGAAGACCTTCCTGTCGACGTGTGTGAGCTTGGTGATGCTGGCGGGTGTGCCCAGCCTGGCGGCCGGGGCCGAGCAGTCCCGCATTGATGAGCAGGTGGGGTACGGCCTCAAGGAGATGCAGCGCGTCCTCGCTCGCGACACGTCCGGACTGGCCGAGTTCGGCCTGAAGGACGCCCGCGAGTTGGAGCAGCTGAGCGTCGGGGCGCCCGTCGAGGCGTTCCGGTTGGACCCCGCGGGACTGAATGCCTATGCGCCCGGCGCCGCCATCGCGCCGCTGCTCACCGCCATGGATGAGCTGTACTTCCCGGTGAAGGTGAATGGGAAGACGCGGCTGGTGATGTGGCTGGCGAAGCTGGACGGCGTCTGGCAGTTCGCGGGCTTTGGCCAGTCGGACCTGGCCACCGCGTTGGATGGGCTGTCGGCCAAGTATGCCCAGCCGGGCGCGCGGCTGCGCTTCGTGCTCCAGGCCCAGACGCAGGCGAAGCTCCTCCTGGTGGTGTCGGGAGGACAGGAGCGCATCTTCTACCTGTCCAGCCAGCCGTGGAGCTTCAACGCCGCGATTCGCGCCGACCAGACGGCGCTGCGCCAGCCCGAGCTGATGCAACAGCTCAAGGAGTCCGCCAACCAGATGCTGCGCAACTGACGCGGCCTCGGTGGGGCACGCTCACATCCACTTCCCGATCGTGCCCAGCAGCTGACCTGTCTGGATGTCGAAGACGTCCAGCCAGGTCCAATGGGGGACGTACAGGCGCCCCCCCTGGAGCCACAGCGCGTTGGGCGGGGTGCCGTCCTTCGAGCCCGGGATGGGCACATCCCAGACCACGGCGCCGGTCCGGATGTCTCGGCGAGTCAGTCGCATGCCTCCCGCCTTGAGGCCGTACCCGAGGTAGAGCGCGTCCGGCGTGACTTCCACCGCCTCGGAGACACTCTCCGCGAGCAGCAGCGGATTCATGTCCGCGACCAGTCCATGCCACAGGGGCTTCGGCGCTTGCGCCTCGAACACGGCCGCCATGGGGACCGAGGAGCCGGGGGAGCGAGAGCCCATCACCAGTCGAAGGTCTCCGACCCGGTAGACCATCCGAGGCTCGAAGCCGGCGATGTCGGGGACCTTGCGCGGCGCCTCACAGCGAGTGGACAGCGCGCGCGGGCGGAACATGGAGCAGGTCATCTCTCCCAGGGGCTGCTTCGCGCAGGACGGCGGGGGCTTGGGCGCGGGACGGGACGTGCCGCTCGGCACGTCGAGCTGGAGATGCTGACCATCCTCCACCTCCACCCAGAGGGAGTGGAGGTCGCCCGCGGGGACGCACAGGTAGCTCGGCTTGTCTGACAGCGGCACGCGCCCGAGGGTCCGGCCCGTCGCTGGCTCCAAGATGCGCAGCGCTCCGGGCTCGGTCATCACCAGCCGCCCGGCTTGCTTCGCGACCCAGGTCCTCGACATCACGTCGGAGGCGGGTCCTTCTGGGGCCACCTCCCACAGCTTCGCGAAGGTCTTTCCGTCGAACGCGGCCACCAGCTCGCGCAGGGTCCCACCGGCCTGCAGCGGGATGGCGCGCACGGGTCCGATGATGTCTTCCGTCCCGTCTCCGTTGAGGTCCATGGCGACAGGGCCGTTGGCCGCGTCCCAGTGGATGTTCTCCACGGGGAGCTCCTTGGGCGGAGGCACGGGGCGCGTCGCCACGCGAGGTGGAGTTGCCCGCGGAGGAGGGTTGCCGGGGCTCTGGATGAGGAACGCCACCGCGCCAGCGCCGCCCACGACGAACACGATCGCAGCGACCGTTACTCCCATGACGGACGACGACGAGGGGGGTGGAGGTCGGGGCGCCCGAGCTGGGGCGCCGTTCAGGTCGATGGAGGCGCCGCAGTAGCCGCAAGTGTAGAGCGTCTGACCCGCGACGAGGGGGAAGGGGGCCTTGCAGGAGGGACAGCGGGCCGCGCGCGCGCCGAGGGAGGGCATGGCGGGGGTTCTATCACCTGGGCCCGTCCCGCCCCCGGCGATGATCCGGGGGCGGGTGGGGGAGGCACGGGGGACTAATCAACCTTGCAGATGGCGGGCGCGGCGAGGTCGGGCCGCATCAGCTTGAACGGCTGGAGGAGATCCGGGACGCGCAGGAGGGCGTCACGGCAGTTCGCTTCGTCGTTGCCCTGGATGCTGACCTTGAAGCTGCACTCCTGGGCGCCCTCGCAGACGCTTCGGGCCAGTCGCGCGTAGCACTCGGTGGCCTGCGCGCAGGTGCCGCCGTTCACATGCACGGAGGCGGAGGTGGAAGCGCCCGAGACAGACGCCGTGGCGGATCCGCCGGTGATGGACGCCGTCGCGGTGCCCGCGGTCACGGACGCGGTGGCCGTGGGCTCGGTGGGGGCGGCGGCGGTGACGAGCAGTCGGGTGTTGAGCTGGTCCTGAGCGCAGGCGTAGAGCGCCTCGCCCTTCTGTCGCGCCGCCGTGAACCGGGCATCCAGTTCGGGGGCGGGGACCGCCTTGTCATCCACCACGACTTGCAGGGTGTAGGTGTCGCTGCCGTCGTAGCGATAGTAGAGCGTGGAGGCCGCGTCGTAGCGGACGCTCACGCCGTCCGGGTCCATGGGCTGTGATTCGAGACCTTGCTGGGTGGCACAGGCGGCGAGGTTCGAGCGGGTCTCGGTGGCGCGGCTGGAGTCGACCGGCAGCGAGTAGTACTTGCTGGCGCCGCACGCGGCCAGCGACAGACACAGGGACGACAGGGCCAGGCCCCGGATGAGGCGGATCATGGATGCATGCTCCTTGGTGGAAATGACTCCGCGAGCGCATCCGCGGAGTCAGCGCCTTGACGCGGGCGCCTGCTGCCCATTCAACCCAGATTCAGGAATGGGGCAAGGAAGGCGGTCGTCAAACCGGGGGGCTTTGGGGGGAGGGGGAGGATGCGTCAGCGGGTACCGAGACCGCAGATGCTGGGCTGCCCGTGGCAGGAGTGGCCCGACTCGATTTCGCAGACACTGTTGCAGCCGTCGCCGGAGAGCTGGTTGCCGTCGTCGCACTGCTCGGCACCCGAGGTGTAGCCGTCACCGCAAACAACGGGGCGAACCGTCTCCACCGCGTCGATCGTGAAGACCGAGGCCACCACACCCCGGATGCGCACGTACCGATACGCCTGGGGGGACGCCGGGTAGTGCACCACCGCGACATGGGAGCCCAGCCCCAGCTCCAGCAGATTCGCAGGCGTGGTGGCGAGCACGTGGCCTGACGCACTGATGAAGTCCACCTGCGCCAACACCGCCACGTTGAGGCCGTTGTAGTAGATCTTCAGGTTGCCGTTGCCCTCCTCGCCCGCGCCCATGTCGAGCACGAGCGCAGTATTGAGCAGGCCCACGACGGTGGCGGTGAGGCCGTCGGGGGCGCCCAGGACGTTGAACGCGTTGAGCACGACGGACGTCGTCGCGGGGGAGATGGCGTCCGCGTAGGGATCGCCACCCGGAGTGAGGGAGAACGCCTCGCTGGACTCCTCGGGAGGCGGGGCATCGGACACGTAATCCTGCTCGGCGGGACTGCTGTCCCACGCACCCAGCAAGCCAGCGGCCAGGAGGGGACCCAGGACACGTGACAGCGTGATGCTCTGACGCTTGCTCATGTGGACTCCAATTCACCCGGTGGATGGGATGGGGCGGCTGGGTGTGAGCCTTTTCTGTGGAGGAGCCTCATCCCGGGCCCTTCATCGCCGAGTCGAGGCGTCACGGTCTCACGAGGAAAGCCTCCCTATCGGGTGCTCGACACAGAATGAGATGGAATGCTTGCCGCGAGACGTGGACACACCTGGAATTTGCTGCTCAGTCCACGCTGTCTTCCATCAACCCCGTCTGGAATCAGTCGCAAACGAGCAGCCGTGCGTGCTCGCGCGACGTCTCACGCAAGGGAACGCCGCCGCCGAGCGCCCAGGGAACCCCTGAAGAGAGGCCTCATCCTGAGGCGCGTCGTCGCGGGGGGCTCCAGGCCGAGTGCCCAGAGGTGGGGCGGGGCGCTCCTGTGAGAGCGGACCTCCCACCGTGCGCCGGGCCCGGGTGCGCCGGACCCTGGCCGAAAGGACACGGGTGCGCGCGGCCCCGCCTGGGCGATGAATGACAACACTTGCTCGATGGCCCTGCGGCGCGGTGGCGCAAGGCGAGCGGTCCATGCCTCCAAGGAAGGAGGGGGCGCGGGACCGCGCGCACGAAGGCGCGCCGTGAAGTTGATTTCTCAAAAGGAGATCAGGGACAGTTCCTTGGGTTCCAGTGCTCATCCCAGACACGGAGTCATGCCATGCAAGGATTCAAGTGCGCAGTGGGTCTGCTCGCCGTCCTGTCTCTGTCCGCCTGTGGTTCCGAGGGCGAGCCGCAGGATTCCCAGACACTGGCGGCCCAGTCGCAGCGACTGACGACCGGGACATCGCAGGGCTGTTCCTTCACCATCGCTTCGACCGCGCTGTCGATGAGCCCGCCGTACTACCGGGTGGACCTGGCGCGCGCGGCCTCGGCGACGTGCACGGCGGACACGGTGACGTTGGGCTATTCGTACACCACACCGGTCATCTCGTTGGCGGCCAATGACCTGGGAGTGGCGGTGAGCTTCGCCTACCGAGGCAGCCCGAGCCCGGCCGGCAACATCCAGTGCAAGGTCAAGCATGTTGCCCCGGACACGCTGAGCATCGTGCGTGACACGGACCTCGTGGTGAACTTCGGCGCGGGCAACGTCAACTCGTGCAGCCTCTCCATCTCGGGGGATGGGACGACGCTGACGGCCTCGGGGACGAAGACGGGCCCGTTCCCGGGACAGACGGGAACGGGCGGCACCTACTACATCGCCACGTACGCGAACTTCTTCACCAGCACCACGCCCCCCACCTACGTGGGCTTCTGAGTCACCCGCCGAAGGGCTCCGTGTTCGTGTGCTCAGCAGTCCTTCCAGGCTGCGCTCTCGTACACGGAGTTTCGGACTCGGCACTGATACTTCGCGAAGGTGGTGCAGTTGCCGTACTCCACATTCGGGTAGGGCCCGGCCAACGGTTGGTTCTTGCACTTGATGTAGCAACACGCCTTGAACTCACCCACTTCGCCCGTGCTCGACGCGTCGTCCGGAGCCGATGACGGCCGCCCGAGGAGGACTTCGAGTCGGGAGGATGGCTCCCCTTGCGCCACGGCGGAGTCGGGTGCCTCGCCGCCACAGCCGAACAGCGAGACACCGCTCGCGAGAATCACCACCACGTCACGATAGGAAGTCTTCATGGAGGACTCAGCACTTCTTCCAGACGTTGCCGCGATAGGGGAGGTGCTTCTGACCACAGAAATAATTTCCGTACTCAGCGCAGAGATTGTATTTGACCTTGGGGAAGGGGCCATACCAGGTCCCATTGCATTGGACGTTGCAGCAGATGGCGCTGTCCTCGACCTCGTCCTCCTGAGGAGCCGCGGCCCAGGAGGTTTCGGATTCATCGGAGGCGACTTCGTCTTGCGGCGTCGCGGGGCCACAACCCCATGCGAGCGCGCTCCCAACCGCGAGCAGGCAGAGTCCTTTGAAGCAAGATGTCATGGGACCTCGGGGGAGGCTCTGGGGGAGTTCGGAGGACCCGAGCCTTGATCCTCCATGACAATGATTGTCATTGCGGGCCGCGGTCGCCAGCGCAGCTCAGGTAAGCGCGGTCTGGAAATGACAGTTTTCCCCGGAGTCGTGCGGAATTGCCCAGCCACCTTGCCCCATGGGCGTGACGTCCCATTTTCGTACGCGAGTCCTGCTTTCCAAGAACGCGCCGAGGGGCAGTCGCGAGTCCGGATTCCAAGGAATCGGCTGTAGGCGCAGCACGCCTGTGCTACGGATGGGGTGTGGAACAGAAAGACAGCGCGACCCGCATCGTTCCCTATGTGGTGCCCTCGACGTACCCCATCGTCCCGGGGCTGGCCCGAGAACTCGGGCATGGAATCTGGGCGGTGCTCGTCCAGGACCTGGATGGGATGGTCACGGGACTCCAGCCGGCGGACCTCGCGTCACTTGGCGCGGACTCCATCGAAGCCGCATGGAAACAGGCCCTCGCGCAGCTCGACACGTTCTTCTCGAAGGAGGTCCAGGCCCGCCTCTACTCGGACGACCCGAGCCTGCCTTTCATCGTGCTGTCGGGGCCGTGGCTCGTCGCCACCTGCATCGTCCTGCCGCGCCTGCACACCTTCTCCGCGCGCGTGCTGAAGACGCCGGAGCTGCTGGTCTCCATTCCTCATCGCCAATCGCTCGTCATCTTTCCCAAGGGCGACGTGAAGTCCCGCGAGCGGATGCGCGAGCGGATTCGCGAGGTGGACTCGGGCGCGCCCAAGCCGCTCACGTTCGAGCTGTTCAACCTCTCCGAGTCCGGTGTGACGCCGTTCGACGAGCCGACGAACCCAAAGGACGCCGCAAGCAAGAAGCCCGCGGCGAAGAAGCCCGCGGACAAGAAGGCCTCGAGCAAGAAGAACCCCGCCGAGTCCGTGGAGGCCGCCGAGTCACGCCTCCATGTGCAGCTCCCGCCCGAGTATCGGACCTGGGCACTCGACCGGAAGCAGTACGCGCCTGGGGCCAAGTACGTGGAGGTCCGCGCGCCCGAGCAGCTCGCGTGGATCTCGGGCGAGGACCATCCGCTCGAGAATGACCTTCTCCTGGTGGGCAGTCGGCAGTCCGACCTCCTCGTCTTGCGCATCAAACGCTGGCAACAAGGCGAGGGCGGCGCCTCCGCCACGCTGAACCCCACGGTCTATCGCGTCGACTCCATGAAGGAGGGCGCCAGGCCGGTGAAGCTCGCCGATGACTTTCTGGAGCTGATGGTGCGCGTCGGGCCCGCGCCCACGCAGGATGTCCGCGCCGATGCCGAGCGCCGCCGCACCGCGCAGGTGCTGCTGGGCATCCATCCGTCGCAGAAGTCCTTTACGGACGAGGAGCGCGCCGTGGCCATGCGCCGCCATCCGACGCTGTTCTCCGCCGCGCAACTGTTCGAGGAGCTGACGGATCCGCGCTTCCGCTTCCTCCGGACGCCCGAGTTCCTGCTCGCGACGGGCGTGGCGCTGGGCCTCGAGAAGAACCCGGTCCGCCTGTTCGATCGCTTGATGGGCATCTACCTGCGAACCGAGAAGCTCCAGGACGAGAGTTCACGCGACGCCCTCGCGGACGCGGTGCGCAACGGCCTGGCGACCTTGGAGCCGTGACGGCCGCGCGCCAGCGGCGCTGTGTCGAGCACGCAACAGTGAACGCGCGCGCTCGACCGTTTCATTGGCATTCTTGATTTGCTTGAAATATAGGTAAATCGCTTCTGTCGTGAATGGCCTGTTTGCGCCTGGGTGTCGGCGAGTCATTCGTGGGAGCGGGTGTCCAGGTGCGGCAGCGCTGGAGACGTTTGGGAAGACGTCTCCAGGCACTCGAATACAGGGAGCACCGACACATGCGAAAGACGTCCTCGTGGTCGGCGGGCCAGTGGCGCCCGCTGAAGACCGTCGTCCTGACGTGCGCGCTCGTCGCGCCTGGGTCCCTTCTCGCCGCCAGCTCGGAGGCGGGGCCCACCCGGTCCGCGGCTCCGGGCGCTGTCCGGTTGGTGCCCGCGAAGCTCGTGACAGAGAGCGGCGTGGTGGCCGAGCGTGAGGGGCGCTATGTCCTGACCACCGCATCCGGACTCGTCATCCACCGCACCGGGCAGCCCGTCTCCGCGCTGCGCAGCCTCGCCATTCCAGACACCACCCTCCAACTCCATACGTGGCAGGAGTTGCAGGCGGATGGAACGCGTCAGGCATTCACGGCCTATACGCGGGACGGCGCGGTGTTGCTCGGCCGCGCTCGGCCTACCAGCTACCTGGTGCGGCTGGACGGCGCGCAGTTCGATCCGCTCCAGGTCACCCAGCCCCTGGCGGCCAACCTGCTCGCGGCGGATGCAGACAACACCTTGCAGTTGGTCCAGTTCCTCGGGACGCCGCTGCCCGAGTTCCGCGAGGCCATCGAGCGCGCGGGCGGCAAGGTGCTGCGCTTCCTCACGGACCACACCTTCGTCGTGGAGATGGACGCGGACGCCCAGAAGCGCGTCCAGTCGCTCCCGTATGTCCGCTGGGTGGGGCCCTACCATCCGGAGTACCGGCTGGAGCGAGAGCTGCGTGACGCGCTCGTGGGCCTGGCGCCCGCCCTGCCGCGACAGCGCTACTCGCTCATGCTGGGCGAGGCGGGGAAGGCTCGGCAGGCGGAGGTCATCGCGCTGGTCCAGCGCCTGGGTGGCGCGGTGGACCTCGTGGAGCCGGGCGGCCTGCGCGTCGAGGCGACCCTGAGCGCTGACCAGCTCCTGTCCACCGTTCGCTCCAACGCGATTCAGTTCATCGACCGCTGGGGCGGGCCGGGCGAGGTCGACATGGACATTGTCCGCGAGGTCGGCGGCGCCAACTACCTGCAGTCGGTCAAGGGGTGGACCGGCCAAGGCGTGCGCGGCGAGGTCTTCGACACGGAGCTGCTCACCACGCATCGGGAATGGGGCAAGGCTCCCATCATCCAGAGCACCGGCAACACCGGCTCCGAGTACCACGGCACGAGTTGCTACAGTAACAACTTCGCCAAGGGCGTGGATCCGCTCGCCCGCGGCATGCTGCCGGACGCGCAAGGCATCTTCTTCCGCTACAGCGAGTCCACCCAGTTTGGTGGCACCAAGTCTCGCTATGACATCAACCGCGAGCTGACGGATCCGAACGGGACGTACCGGGCGGTCTTCCAGACCTCGAGCGTGGGCAGCGCTCGCGTGCGCACGTACACCACGCTGTCCGCCGAGGTGGATGACTACCTGTTCAAGTACCCCATCCTGAGCACGCAGTCGCAGAGCAACGCGGGCAGCCAGGACTCGCGGCCCCAGGCCTGGGCGAAGAACATCGTGTCGGTGGGTGGCTTCAATCACCAGGGGACCGTCGCGCGCACGGATGACCGATGGAGCTCCAGCGGCAGCATCGGCCCGGCCGCGGATGGACGCATCAAGCCGGACCTGTCGTTCTTCTACGACAACATCCACTCGGCCACGGGCACCGGCACCGCGAGCTACACGGAGTTCGGTGGCACCAGCTCCGCCACGCCGCAGACGTCGGGGCACTTCGGGCTGCTCTTCCAGATGTGGCATCAGGGCGTGTGGAGTGGCTTCGGGGGCCAGGCGGATGTCTTTGCCAGCCGTCCGCAGATGGCCACGGCCAAGGCGCTGATGATCAACAATGCCTATCGCTACAACTGGCTGGCGGGCGGCTCCAACTCGGACCTGGACCGCTACAAGCAGGGGTGGGGCACGTCGGATCTCCGCCGCCTGCTGGACCGAGCGCCCGTGACGAGCGTGATTGACGAGACGGATGTCATCACGCCGCTGGGCGTCAAGAGCTACAACGTCTCGGTCGCCACGGGCTCCACCGAGCTGAACGTCACGATGGTCTACACGGACCCGATGGGCACCGTGGGCGCGGCGCAGGCGCGCGTCAATGACTTGTCGCTCCGCGTGACGGCGCCCAACGGGACCGTCTACTGGGGCAACAACGGCCTGACGGCGGGGAACTTCTCCACCTCCGGGGGCACGTCCAACACCATGGACACGGTGGAGAACGTCTTTATCCAGAACCCCGCGGTGGGCACGTGGAAGGTCGAGGTGCTCGGCGATGAGATTGTCCAGGACGCCCACGTGGAGACGCCCGCGGTGGACGCGGACTACGGCCTCGTCGTGAGCGGTGGGCTCATCGTTCCGTGAGCCCGCGAGCGAGCCCCGTTCGTTGAGCGGCGGGGTGGGGGCTCGCCCCATCACGCGGGATGAGCCGCACGGATGGCGTGGCTCGCCCAGTCGGACAGCATGGCCCCTCGGGCGTCGGGAGGAATCTCCCTGGACGCCCGAGGGGAATCGCCTTCTAGTGCCGGCACACCACGGGAGGCGTTCATGCGGAAGTACAAGTGCCAGGGCTGCGGCTTTGTCTACGACCCCCAGCAGGGAATCGAGGAGGACGGCTTTCCTCCGGGGACGCCCTTCGAGTCCATCCCGATGGAGTGGACCTGCGGCGAGTGCGGCGCGGACAAGGCAGACTTCCAGCCCCTCGACGGCTGAGTCGCGCGCGGCGGATTGAATAGCCCAGGAATTGTGACGTCCAGGCTCGTCCCCGCGGTGGCGTGACGCGGGGAAGAGGTGTCCTCGTGGGGAGGACAGCCTCTGAACATCAGAGCCGACTTGCGCGGGTTCGTCCCAGGGGTGAGCGCACGAATGTCGACGCGGCAGATTGAGATGTTCTGGCGGTGCTCGAGTTGCCAGCACAGGAACCTCGGCCGCCACAGGGTGTGTCAGCGCTGCAAGAAGGCCAAGGATGGCAGCGAGCCGTACGAGATGCCGGAGGACACGGCGTCCGCGGCGACGGTGACCGACGCGGCGCTCCTGCGAATGGCCACCGCGGGCCCCAACTGGCGTTGCGCCTATTGCGACAGCGACCAGCGGGCCTTGAACGGAGACTGCGAGAACTGCGGTGCCTCCGCGCCCCCGAGCCCTGAGCCCGCTGGAGCCGTGCTGCCGCGCGCGCAGAAGAAGCCGGTCTCGTTCATGCGAGGCTGTCTTTATGTCCTCTTGGGCCTGGCGTTCTTCGGGTGCTGCTGCCCGATGGGCGTCGGCATCTTGACCGGGGTGAAGAAGGCGGCGCCGGGTTCCCAGGATGCCGGGACGCCAGACGCGGGCTGGGCCCTGGCCCTCCAGGTGAAGGAGGTCTCCTGGGAGCACCTGGTGGACGTGGAGCGCTACCGCGCCGCTCAGGAGGAAGGGTTCGAGGAGGATCGCCCGGAGAACGCCATCCAGGTGAAGTCCCGCGGCTCCCGCCATCATCACGACGAGCAGGTCCTCGATGGCTACGAGACCGTCTACTACACGGAGCAGAAGCAAGACGGATACACCACGGAGTCCTATCGCGAGCAGGAGGCCTGCGGGCAGGACTGCAGCACCACGCCGCGTTCATGCAGTGAGAAGTGCACGAGCAACAAGAATGGCTTTGCCACGTGCAAGACGTCTTGCACCGGAGGCGAGCGACGGTGCTCCACCCGCTATTGCTCCGTGACCAAGACGCGCAAGAACCCGCGCTATGTCGACGTGCGTCGCTCGCGGCAGGAACCCCACTATCGAAGCGTGCCACGCAATGCGACCTGGTACTCCTGGACGCAATGGGATTGGGCGCACGACCGGACGGTGAAGAAGAGCGGGAGCACGCTCGAGACCTCCTGGCCATCGGATGTGGAGCTTCGCCCCGCGCAGCCCTTGGCGAAGGGACAGAAGGAGCGCACCTCGCGCAGCGCGAAGTACCGTGTCGTGTTCCAAGGGGGAGGGCAGCCTCCCGTGACGTACACACCCGCGACGCTGGAGGAGTTCCAGCAGTACGCCGTGGGGAGTACGCACACGCTTCAGGAGAAGGATGGGCAGATCTCGGTCGTGCCCAAGACCCCGCCGCCCGCGCCCGCTGACGCTTCAACGAACTGAGGCGGAGAAGGCAGGGTGGTAGGTCACCACGCCTTGAGGCAGGTCCCCCGTGAAGGCCAGCGATTGGAAGTACGCGGCCTCCACGCCGGGGAAGACGAGCGAAGGTTCCGCGCGAAAGCCGAAGCGGCCGTAGTACGCGGGCTCTCCCAGCACGACGCAGCCTGAGGCGCCCAGGTCGCGCAGTCGCTGGAGCGAAGCCCGCATCAGTGCGGCGCCAATCCCCGTGCCGTGTCGTTCCGGCACCACCGAGATGGGTCCCAGACCGAACCAGCCGGAGGCGCCATCGGCGATCGACACGGGGGAAATGGCGACGTGGCCGACGACGACTCCCTGGTCCTCGGCGACCAGCGAGACGGTGAGCGCGCCGGCCTCGCGCAGCGCACGAACGATGTCCTGCTCGGTGTGGCTCGTATGCGGCGCCTCGCGAAAGGCGGCGATGGTGACCGCCTCGATGGCCTGCGCATCAGCGGACGTCTCGGGACGGATGGCAATGGAAGAGGTCATGGGCGCCGACCACGGGCTCCGCGCCCGTCGAAAGGGAGAGCCACGCGTCTTCCCGCGCGGAGCGTTCCCATGTCCAGGGAAACCATCGCGTGGTGTGCGCGCCTTCACGCGAGGCGCTGTCATGCGGGCACGTCAGCCCTGGGGTTGCGTCTTGGGGTCAGGATGCTCACATCGGAGCGCTCGGAGTCTCCGGCGACGGAGAAGACCTGGGTGGCGAGCAGACCCGCCACGAGCGGGCCGTGCGTATAGACACCCAAAGCGGACGGGCCCAGTGACAGCTTCCCCGCCCCGAGTCGCAGGTCCGAAGCGGTCGGGAGCGCGAAGGTCCCGCCCGCTCCCAGGTTGAGCCCGCTGGGCAGGTTGGCGGCAAGAGAGGGCATGGGGCTGTCGCGCGGTGATACCCATGCCTCGTGAACGAGCCCGTGAAACACGTCAGTGTGCTGAGGGATTGCTCCGCATTTGCCAGGCGGTGCAGCAGATTGAAGACGCTGGCTGAGACTCGATGCCTTGTTGCGCAAATGAAAAGAGCCCGGACCGCGTGTGTCCGAGCTCCTGGATGCATCTGCTTGTGCCGCGTCAGGGATCCTGCGGCTCGTTTCCGATGCGGGTGTAGCACCGATTCCCGTACCGGATATTCTGCTCACCGCAATCCAACTCCGTGAAGTCGTTGGGAGTGACGGTCCTTTTCAAAGGAACGACTTCCTTCCAGCACGACCCGCCGAGGGCGCGTTGTCCCTCTTCGCAACTGCCTTGGCGCTTCGGATGTCGCTCTCGCGAGTCATAAAACGTCGGGTTGCGTTTGAGGAGAGACTTTTCCATGGGGGTCATGGGCCTCCCCATCTCTGCCGCCTCGACCTCGTCTTCCGTGACCGCGCCGCGAGCGATCAGGCGGGCCTGCTCGACCTCTCGGACTTGTTCGATCTGCGCCTGTTGCGCCTGCTGCTCCTGGCGGGAGCAGACCTTCGCGAGCACGACGAAACCGATGAGCCCCAGCTTGATCGAAATCAAGGTGCTGCGATTCATGAATTTCCCCTCGTAACTGGCGTTGCACCGTGCCGAGACTTTTCAGGAATGACCAGTGTGTGCTGGGCATGAGTCATTCCGAGGGGCGGTGCGCGGTGCTCAGCCTTCGGCGCGGGCGGAGGGGGCGCTCGACAGCGTCCTGGGCGGAGGTGAGAACTTCTGTCGGTAGTAGCGCACCCAGAGCCGAAGACCCGTGAGCCCGACCACCGTGGGGCCGAGGAACACCGCGAGCTGCATTCCCTCGATGCCCAGGTTCCGGGCATTCACCACGAGGACCGCCGTGAGCGTGCCGATGCCCGAGGTCACCATGGCGCCCATGTGCTGGAACCACCAGTGCATGCGCTCTCCAGGAACGCTGAGCCAGTAGCGCAGCGCCGAGCCACCCGCGAGGATCCCCACGGGCGCGAAACCCCACAGCAGCGGCGCGTGCATCACCACACCCCAGGCCAAGGTCACCAGCCCCATGCCGAGCGTGAGACTGGCAATGCCCAGGTCGTAGAGGCTCCGATGCGCGGCGGTGCGGTGCTTCGCGCGCAGCACCCGAACTCCCAGCGAGGCCGCCGCCGCGCTCTGGACGCTGAGCGAGATGAAGAACAGGGCGCTGGAGCGAGCGGCCGGTTCCACGATGAACCGCGTCCCCGAGAGAACCAGGGCCGTCAGTGCAACAACACCCATGGCGCTCACGTACACCCAGCCCACGCGCCGGTGCAGCGTGCCGCCCTTTCGAGCCACGAGCGGCAACCACAGGCTGATGAATCCGACGATGCCGGCGGCGATGTGGACCGAACGGGCAAGCGAGTAGAACGTCATGTGTGCCTCCGACGAACGGCGAGTCGGTGGCCAAGGTACGGAAGGGCGAGCGAGCCCACATCTGCGGGAAGTCACATCGCGCCCGTGTGACTTCCGGCACATGCTCGTCGCGTGATGCGCCCTATGCTGAGGCACATGGCCCAGAGGCATGGCGCTGCGAAATCCCCCTCCACTCGGCGACTGCTGCTCACCGCCGGGCTGCTGACGTGGGCCGTCGTCGGCTCGCCTCATGTCGAGGGGATGGTGCGAACGAGAGACGCCTCGCCCCTGGCGTTGGTGTGGTGGGTGGCCTTCGTGGGCTTTGGCGCGGCGTACTGTCGCAACGCCATCGCCGAGGATGCCGGCAGCGTGCCCGCGCTGGTGCTCCAGAGTCTCACGGGGCTGGTCGCTGTCGGCACCAGTGGCACGGGAGTGGATGGCGCGTTGCTCGCCATCGTCGCGGCCCAGGTGCCCGAGCTGTTGTCCCAGCGTCGCGCGGTGTTCTGGGTCGCCGCGCAGTCGGCGGTGCTGGTAGGGGTGTATCTGTGGATCCTGCCCTTCGCATCGGCCCTGGTTCAGGGGCTCATCTTCATCGGCTTTCAGGGGTTCACTCTGGCCTCGGCCACCGTCGTGGTTCGTGAGGCGCAGGCGCGGCGGGAGCTGGCTCGGCTCCACGCGGAGCTTCAGTCCACGCAGATGTTGCTGGCGGCTCGGGAGCGAGAAGGGGAGCGATTGCGCATCGCACGAGAACTACACGACTCGCTGGGGCATCACCTCACGGCCCTGTCCCTCAATCTGGAGGCCGCCGCGTACACCGCGAAGGACACACCCTCGGCTGATCATTTACGGCGCGCCCGCGAGGCCGCCCGGACACTGCTCTCCGAGGTGCGAGAGACCGTGTCTGCCTTACGCGACACCCCGCCTCCGCTGAGGGCCTCACTCCAGGCGCTCGTGGGGAATACGCCGGGCCTGACGGTCCATCTCGACATCCTGGAAGACCTCACGCTCGCTTCGTCCGAGGCGACCCATTCACTCATTCGCTGTGTTCAGGAAGTCATCACGAACACGCTGCGCCACGCACGCGCCACGCAGCTGTGGATCCGCGTCGAGTCCACCGCGGAAGGTGGAGTCCGCGTCGTCACGAAAGATGATGGCCGGGGCGCAACGACGCCGACGCCGGGGGCGGGGCTCCTGGGAATGCGCGAGCGCTTCACGCGACTGGGTGGAGACGTGTCATGGCGGGCGGAGGCGGGGAGCGGATGGGAGCTGGAGGCCTGGCTGCCCGCGAGTGTGAGGGGGACCGCATGATTCGGCTCGTCCTGGCGGATGACCATGCGCTGGTGCGGCAGGGCCTGCGAAGTCTGCTGGACCTCACCCCGGACCTCCGGGTGGTGGGTGAGGCGGTGGATGGAGAAGAAGCGCTGCGCAAGGTCGCGGAGTTGGAGCCGGACGTGGTGTTGATGGACGTGCGCATGCCGCGCATGACGGGCTTGGAGGCCCTGCGTGTGCTGCGCCGTGAGAGTCCACATCGTCGCGTGGTGTTGCTCACCACGTTCGATGAAGACTCCGCGATCATTGAGGCACTGCGTGCGGGGGTGCAGGGCTTCCTGCTCAAGGATGTCTCCCTGGACGAACTCGCGGATGCCATCCGCCGAGTCCACGCGGGACAGACCTTGCTGCCGCCCGGAGTTGCGGAGCGAGTGGCGCGAGGGCTGGCGGAGCTGCCGCGAGACTTCCCTCACGCGGAGCTGCCCGATGGCCTCACGCGCCGCGAAGTGGAAGTGCTGCGCCTCATCGCGAGAGGCCTGTCCAACCGAGAGATCGCCGATGCGCTCGGGACCGCCGAAGGGACCGTGAAGAATCAGACCTCCAGCATCCTGTCCAAGCTGGGAGTCAGGGACCGCACCCGCGCCGTCCTCCGCGCCATGGAACTCGGCTGTCTGTGAATGTTTCGGGGCGTGGGGTGGCTTGGTATGTGTTCATGCGCTCCGTGACGCGATGAGCGCGAGGTTGCGCGGAGACAGACTCGGGTTGAAGAGCTGGAGGAGTTCGACCTGGAAGCCCCATTCCTCCAGGAGGAGCGCGCGGTCCAGCAGGAGCACGACCTCCAGTGCTCTCGCGAAGCGATCCCTCAGCAGATGGCAGAGCAAGAGGTCTCGTGTCTCGGCGCGAACGGACACCTCAAAGGCATCCAGTTGGGCGTCCGTCAGGCTGAGCTTGAGACCCAGTCGCTTCAGCCGATCGAGCGCGTAGTCGGCGAACCTCCCGGCATAGAGCGCCCGGGGCGCATCTCCTGCTCTCACGAAGCTGTGCCCGGGAAAGTGCCGCCTCGCGAGGAGGTGGAACGCGAATCGCCACGCGTAGACCCGCTTCATCCGCGAGAACTCCTCCTCGGTCTTGTGTTGCCGACCTCGCGTCGTCAGTGCCAATGCATACGGAGTGAAGGGCAGCGGATGCGCGCCCCCGCAGCGGGAGACGGGGTAATCCCGAGGGACCTCCAGCTTGTCGTAGCAGCAGCCAATGTTCAGGATGAAGCCTGCCTCCTGGCTCTTGCGGATCTGCGTGAGGGCGAGCGGCCCGCAGGTATGCAGACCCATGGAAGCCCGGTCCCTGCCGGAGAAGAGCGGATCGACCTGGGGTTGGGGCTCGTCGGCGACGGAGGCCTGGACGAAACACAGGGAGTCCTCGTCCGAGGAGCGGGTTCTCGCCAGCCACTGCCGGCCCTTGTCCTGCAGCGCGGCATCCCGGTCGATGCTGTGGAATGTCCACCCGAACGTCCGCGCACAGAGTCGGGCGAGATGCCCCATGCCGCCGCCGATATCGACCGCCTGCCGGATGGAGTGTGTCCTCGGCGCGAGCAGGGCGAGCACCTGCTCCAGTTCGTGGGTCTTCTTGGCGCTGAGGCCCTGCGTCTGAGTGACTGTGAGTGCGTGACGACCCTCGTGCCAGGGCAACTCCGTCAGGTCCTTGAGTGAACCCAGGAGAGCGACCAGCGAAGGCGGCGGGATGCCCATGAGCGCCCCCTGATCCAACCGCCGCTCGCCTGCTTCATCGAGGGACCGGGCATAGGCCAACCACTCCTCGGGATAGGCGGCGCCGGACTCGGGCCAGCCCTGGAGGATGGAGCGGGACCAGAGTGGGGCCCAGGGCCGGAGTTGGTGCGTGAGCGCCTCGAGTCGCGCCTGGAAGTTCATCGCGGAGAGTTCTTCCATCCGCGCTTCTCGATCTTCCGGACATCCGGTTCGGAGGAGAGGGCTGCGAGGTACTTCGCCAAGTCGAGCAGCTCGGAGTCGTCCTCTTGTCCCTTGTGCTCGCGCACGTAGATGGCGTTGCCGTAGTTGTGGATGCACTTGGCCGGGGTGTCATCGACAATCAAGGTTCGCGCGGGCGAGTACCCTCGACGTTTCACTTTGTGGAGCTTCTTGGCGTAGGCGTAGTGCGAGGAGGGATCGAGGTAGCCGTCGTGTTCGAGTCGGGTGCGATCGAGCGAGAACGTGCAGCGACTCCGGCCCCAGGTGAATTCGAGCCTTGTCTCACTCGGGATGATTCGCTTCACAATCTCTCTCACGTAGTCATCCGAGGCCGATGACCAGACGGCAAGGCGGAACAGGGATGAGCACTCGGCCAGGAACTGGGCGAGATGCGGACCGGTGTAGACAAAGTAGTCGAACACGCGGAAGTCCGCGTCTCGCTCCAGCGGCGTCTCGCGCGCATGGATGAGCGTCTCATCAAGGTCCAGAATCAAGAGGCTCTGCATGGGGGGCGACCCGTGAAAAGCTCGGGTCTTGGAGGGGCATTGGGAGGGGCATGGGTGACACAGCGTTCCGGCGACCCCTGACCATTATCTACCGAGCCCTCGCGGCCCTGTGACGAGGCGGGGCGCTGCCGATGGGATGACGCCTGCTGGAACCTCAAGGTTACTGGGGCCTGCTGGGCTCCGTGCGCTTGGGCAGGACGGCATCGCAGCTCCTTCATCGCGGTCACGATGCCCACTGCGTGCTGATGGCGGGTGATGCCGACGCGCAACCGCTGGCAGTGGGCGGACGGGCAGGTCCGGAACTGGGGCAGCGCCTTCAGTCAGAAGCAATTGTGGGTCAGAACTCACCAGGGGCCGGTGGCGGAGCCTTCAGGTGCGGTCGGAGGGCCCGCTTCCTGACGCATGCAGGCCCATCACGCGGAGGTACGGGTTCAAGTCCCTTGCCCCTCGCCCCATCGGTTCTCCTCAGCCGACCCCGGGCATCCAGGCGTCGACCCGCCGACCGGGACCCATGTCCTGAGTCGGACACCTGCCTCATCCCCTGGGGCAGGCTGACGGGCCCCCCGTTGCTGTGAGAGTCCTACATGCGACGTGGGGACTCCTCAGAGCTCGCTGCGCGAGGCGGAGCGCGCTGGTTCGATGTGACAGGAAGGGTGTGTCAGCGGGAGCCAGAAAAAACAAAACCCCAGCAAGTCCGAAGACTTGCTGGGGTCTGAGTGGCGAGGAGTACGGGACTTGAACCCGTGGCCTCCGGCGTGACAGGCCGGCGTTCTAACCAACTGAACTAACTCCCCATAACCATGGGCGGAACAGGGATTGAACCTGTGACCCTCGCCTTGTAAGGGCGACGCTCTACCGCTGAGCTATCCGCCCTCGGCGGTCCGCCGCGCTGCAACGAGGTGGGCTTTTATAGGCGCTGCCCCACACTGTCAAGCACCTGTTTGCGGGCCCTTCGCATCAATTCTTGGCCCCCCTCTCATCCTCCTCTGGAGGCTCCGAACCCGTCTCCGCGCGATCACACTCATGGCCTCATGGGTATGCACTCATCGTCCGCGTGGCATCGCGCCGGACATGACGGATGCGCTTCGCTCCAGTATGACCCGCCCGTGAATGCGGGGGGCCGAGAGCGGGTGACGTGCCGGGCTTCTTCCACCCTTCTTCTGGCCCCCTTCTTCTGGCAGCCACCTTCCGGGCCCTCCCTCATGAGGCAGGGGCCCCCTCGCAGCAGGGACACGACGTGAACGACAGACTCCTGAGGGCCGCGCGCCGCCAGCCGACCGACACCACCCCGGTGTGGCTCATGCGCCAGGCCGGCCGCTACCTGCCCGAGTACCGGGCCATCCGCGGCAACATCGCCTTCCTCGACCTCTGCAAGGACCCTGACCTGGCGGCCGAGGTGACGGTCCAGCCCGTGACTCGCCTGGGCGTGGACGCGGCCATCATCTTCTCGGACATCCTCATCCCCGTGGAGGCCATGGGCATCCACCTGGAGCTGGGGGACAAGGGTCCGCACTTCCCCAATCCGGTCCGGACCGGGGCGGACATCGACCGGCTGGGCGTGCCCGACCCCGTCCAGGGCACCGGCTTCGTCGCCGAGGCCATCCGGCGCACGCGCCGCGCGCTCAATGACTCGGTGCCCGTCATCGGCTTCGCGGGCGCGCCCTTCACGCTGGCCGCGTACATGGTGGAGGGGGGCGGCTCGAAGAGCTACATCCTCATCAAGCGCCTCATGTTCGAGCAGCCCGCCCTGGCGCACCGCCTCTTCCAGAAGCTGACCGACACCCTCATCCCGTACCTCAAGATGCAGGTGGAGGCCGGCGCGAAGGTCGTTCAAATCTTCGACTCGTGGGGCGGCGAGCTGTCCCTCTGGGACTTCGAGCGCTTCAGCCTCCCGTACCTCACGCGCATGGTCTCCGAGCTGAAGGCCACGGGCGTCCCCGTCATCGTCTTCGGTACCGGCATGACCCCGCACCTGCCGTTGCTCAAGCGCACGGGCGCGGACGTCATCGGCCTGGACTGGCGCGTTCCCCTCGACGAGGGCCGCCGCGTGCTCGGTCCCGACGTGGCCGTGCAGGGCAACCTGGATCCGCTCCACCTCTTCCTTCCGCGCGACGAGCTGGAGGGCCGCGTGCTCGACATCCTCCGTCGTGCTGGCCCCACCGGGCACATCTTCAACCTCGGCCACGGCATCCTTCCCCCCACCGACCCCGAGGCCGCGAAGTTCCTCGTGGAGGCCGTGCACCGCCACGGCGCCGCGCTCCGCCAGGCGTCCGCGAACCCGTAGGGCCAACGGGCCTCCGGTTGACTCAAGAATCAATCCGAGGTTGACGCGGCGCATCAGCGCTCGTTAGATGCGCTTCACTCGTCGTAGGAGGGTGAGGCACATGGCAAGCGAGAAGCGAAACGGCCACCGCCGGGTGGCCATCGTCCGCGGCTTGCGGACGCCGTTCGTGAAGGCGGGCACCGTCTTCTCGGGGCTGACGGCCTTGGACCTGGGCCGCATGGTGGTCCAGGAGTTGGTCCAGCGGGCCGAACTCGACCCGAACGAAATCAATCAGGTGGTGTTCGGGCAGGTCATCCCCACGTTGACCGCGCCCTCCATCGCGCGCGAGGTGGTGCTGGCCTCGGGGCTGCCGCGCCACATCGAGGCCTTCACGGTGGCGCGCGCGTGCGCGACGTCCATCCAGGCCATGACGACGGCGGCCAACGCCATCGCGGTGGGCGAGGCGGACGTCATCATCGCGGGCGGCACCGAGTCCATGTCGGACGCGCCCATCTTCACCAGCCGTCCCCTGGCGCACGCGCTCGTGGCGTCCTCGAAGGGGCGCACCCTGCCGGAGAAGCTGCGCCCCTTCCAGAAGCTCAAGGGCAAGGACCTGCTGCCGGTGCCCCCCGCCATCGCCGAGTTCTCCACGGGCCAGACGATGGGCGAGAGCGCGGAGAAGATGGCCAAGGAGAACGGCATCACCCGCGAGGAGCAGGACCGCATCGCGTTCAACTCGCACCAGAACGCGGCCCGGGCGTGGAAGGACGGCCGCTTCGACAACGAGGTCATGCACGTCGTGGTGCCGCCGAAGTACGAGCAGGTGGTGCCCAAGGACAACATCATCCGCGAGGACACCACGCTGGAGGCGCTCGCCCAGCTCAAGCCGGTGTTCGATCGCAAGTACGGCTCGGTCACCGCGGGCAACGCCTCGCCGCTCACGGATGGCGCCGCCGCACTGCTCTTGATGACCGAGGAGAAGGCGCGGCAGCTCGGCTATGAGCCGCTGGGCTTCCTTCGCTCGCACGCCTTCGCGGCCACGGATCCGGGAGACCAGCTGCTCCAGGGCCCGGCGTACGCGGTGCCCGTGGCGCTCAAGCGCGCGGGCCTGACGCTGGCGGACATCGACCTCGTGGAGATGCACGAGGCGTTCGCCGCGCAGGTGGCGAGCAACCTCCAGGCCCTGGCCTCCAAGTCCTTCGCGAAGAAGGCGGGCTGGAGCGCGCCGGTGGGCGAGGTGGACCGCGACCGGCTCAACGTGACGGGTGGCTCCATCGCCATCGGGCATCCCTTCGGCGCCACGGGGGCGCGCATCGTCACGCAGGCCCTCAACGAGCTGAAGCGTCGCAACAAGAACACGGTGATGTGCACTGTCTGCGCCGCTGGCGGCCTGGGCGCCGCGGTCATTCTGGAGCGTGCGTGATGGCCATCAAGCTTGACGAGGTCGAGGCGAAGCAGGGCTTCCGTTACGAGGTCGAGGGCGGCGTCGCGGTCATCACGTTCGACCTGCCGGACTCGGCGGTCAACACGCTGTCCCCCGAGACGGGCGAGGCCTTCACCGCGCTGATGCGCCACGCGGAGGGCGACACGACCGTGAAGGCCGTCGTCTTCATCTCCGGCAAGAAGGACAACTTCGTCGCTGGCGCGAAGATCGATTTCCTCCAGACGCTCCGTTCCGCCGAGGAGGCCACCACCCTCAGCCGCAACGGCCAGCAGGGCTTCGAGCAGCTCGATGCCTTTCCCAAGCCGGTGGTGGCGGCCATCCACGGCGCGTGTCTGGGCGGCGGCCTGGAGTGGGCGCTCGCGTGCGACTACCGCATCGCCACCGACAGCCCCAAGACGACGCTGGGTCTGCCCGAGGTGCAGCTCGGCCTGATTCCGGGCGCGGGCGGAACGCAGCGGCTGCCGGCGCTCATCGGCGCGCAGCAGGCGCTGGACCTCATCCTCACCGGGAAGAACGTCAAGCCGGCCAAGGCGAAGAAGCTGGGGCTGGTGGATGAGGTGGTGCCCGTGCCGCTGCTTCGCTCGCTCGCGCTCCAGCGCGCCGCGGAGCTGGCGGCGGGGACGCTGAAGGTGACGCGCTCGCACGGACAGGGCCTCAAGGCCGTGGCCTCGAATGGCAAGGCGAAGGGGCTGGCGGGCTTCCTCAAGGGCCTGGCCAACAAGGACCTGTGGACGGAGGTCGCCCTCGAGGACAACCCGCTGGGCCGCAAGGTCCTGTTCGACCAGGCGCGCAAGCAGCTCCTGAAGAAGACGCGCGGCAAGTACCCCGCGCCGGAGAAGGCGCTGCAGGTCATCCGCGTGGGCCTGGAGTCCGGGCACGCCGCGGGCCTGGAGGCCGAGGCCAAGGCGTTTGGCGAGCTGGTGGTGTCCGATGTCTCGCGGCGGCTGGTGGAGATCTTCTTCGCCACCACGGCGCTGAAGAAGGAGAACGGCACCGCGAACCCGAGCGTGAAGGCGCGCGAGGTCAAGAAGGTGGGCGTGCTGGGCGGCGGGCTCATGGGCGGCGGCATCGCCTACGTGTCCTCGGCGCTCCAGGGCGTGCACGTGCGCGTGAAGGACAAGGACGACGCGGGCGCGGGGCGCGCGCTCAAGCAGGTGCAGACCGTGCTGGACGAGCGCGTGAAGCGGCGCTCGCTCACCTCGCGCGAGGCCGTCGCCAAGATGGCGATGGTCACCGCGGGGACGGACTACAGCGGCTTCAAGACCGCGGACCTCGTCATTGAAGCGGTGTTCGAGGACCTGAAGCTCAAGCACCGCATCATCGCGGAGGTCGAGGCTGTCACGCGCGAGGACTGCATCTTCGCGTCCAACACCTCCAGCCTCCCCATCTCCGAGCTGGCGAAGGGCAGCAAGCGGCCCGCGCAGCTCATCGGGATGCATTACTTCAGCCCGGTGCACAAGATGCCGCTGCTGGAGATCATCACCCACCCCGGTACCGCAGAGTGGGTCACCGCCACGTGCGTGGAGGTGGGGCGCAAGCAGGGCAAGACGGTCATCGTCGTCAATGACGGGCCCGGCTTCTACACGTCGCGCATCCTCGCGCCGTACATGAACGAGGCCGCGTACCTGCTGGCGGACGGCGCGGACATCACCGAGCTGGACAAGGCGCTGGTGGAGTTCGGCTTCCCGGTGGGGCCGATTACCCTGCTCGACGAGGTGGGCATCGACGTGGCCCACAAGGTGGGGCCCATCATGGAGGGCGCCTTCGGCAAGCGGATGGCGGCGCCCAAGGCGCTCGACGGCGTGGTGGCCGACGGACGGCTGGGCCGCAAGACGCAGAAGGGCTTCTACCTCTACGAGAACGGCAAGAAGAAGGACGTGGACCCCACCGTCTACGCGCTCTTGCCCCACGGGAAGGACCGCAAGCCCATGGAGCGCGCGGAGATGGCCGAGCGGTGCGCCCTCCAGATGGTGAACGAGGCCGTGCGCTGCCTGGGCGAGAACATCCTGCGCAGCCCGCGCGATGGCGACGTCGGGGCCATCTTCGGCCTGGGCTTCCCGCCGTTCCTCGGCGGTCCGTTCCGGTACGCGGACAGCCTGGGTCCTGCCCAACTCCTGCGCAAGCTGGAGCACTACCAGGACAAGTTCGGCGAGCGCTTCACGCCCGCGCCGTTCCTCATCGAGCAGGTCCGCGCAGGCAAGTCGTTCCACGGCGGCTGAGGCGATGTCCCCCGTCGCGAGGGCTTTCCCTCGCGGCAGGGGGCGGGTGGCTTGACGGCGGGGCGGAAGTGGACCAAGGGCAGACCTGCCCATGGAACGCTCCGCCTCCCGTACCGTGTTGCTCACCGGGCTTGGTGCCCTCCTCGTCTGTACCGCCACCGCCACGCTCGCGGCGATGGCGTGGCAACTGACGCCGCTGCCGCCGCAGGACTGGTTCGGCTCGGCGCTCTTCAAGGGCTGGGTGCGCTGGGACGCGGGCTGGTACGCCCACATCGCCACGGTGGGCTACAGCTACACGCCCGGCCAGCAGAGCCCGGTGGCGTTCTTCCCCGCGTATCCGTTGACGGTGCGCGCCGTGAGCTGGCTCGGGCTGAACACGAACCTGGCGGGCGTGCTGATTGGAATGACGTGCGGCATCTCCGCGCTCTTCGTCTTCACGCGCTGGGCTCGCACGCGCGCGGACGAGGCCGTGGCGCGCGACGCGGGGCTCATCCTGGCGCTGTATCCCTTGGCCTTCTTTCTCTACGGGCCCATGTACTCGGACGCGCTGTTCCTCCTGTTGGTGGTGAGCGCGTTCCTGCTGCTGGAGCGTGGGCACCTGGTGGCCGCGGTGCTCCTGGGCGCGGTGGCTACCGCGGCCCGTCCCGTGGCGCCCGCGCTCGTGCTGGGCTTGCTGGCGCGACGGCTGGAGTGGAAGCGCGAGCGCGGCCTGCGGTGGAACCTGTGGGACCTGCTCCCGGTGCTCGCCGCCACGGGCTTCATCTTGTACGTGCTCTACCAGTGGCGCGCGTTCGGCGAGCCCTTCGCCTTCGTGAAGACGCAGGGCTCCCCAGGGTGGGACCAACAGCCGGGCTGGCGCACGTGGCTCAAGCTGCGATGGTTCCAGGGCTACGGCTGGCACATGCGCCTGCCGGTGTTCTGGCGCCTGACGGGGCACGCGCTCGTGACGGTGGGCGCGTTCGCGCTGGTGTGGCCCACCTTCAAGCGGCTGGGCTGGGGCTATGGGCTCTTCACGCTGGCCATCGTGGGGATGCCGGCGATGGCCACCAAGGACTTCATGAGCATGGGGCGCTACCTGCTCGCGGCCTTCCCGCTGTTCCTCACGTTGGCCATGCTCCTGCGTGAGCGACCCCGCGTGCACCGCGCCGTGCTCGCGTTCAGCGCGGCGTTGATGGTGGTGCTCGCGGGGGCGTTCGGAGCCGGGGCCTACGTCACGTGAGCGCGCGGTAGGTGCTGAGCGCCACGTCGCGCTCGCGCAGCCGCTCGCGCACGCGGGGGCTGGTGAGCGCGGCCAGCTCCGCCTCCCATCCATACGTCCACGCCGGGTCTTCCGGTACGTGTGGCGTGCCATCGCCGGGGTGACACCCCAGCTCGAAGTCCCCGGCCGGCAGTGAATCCAGCACCGCGAGCAGCGCGGGCTCATCCAACCGGCCTGCCTCGAACACGCCGCCCGCGCTGACACGGCGCAGGTTCGGTGAGGCCAGGGGCGCCGTGCGCGCGAGCACCGCGAGCACGGTCGTCTTCAACGCCGGGCCGGGCGCGCGCAGCCAGCCGAGGCGGGGCATCGCGTCGGGCCACCGCAGCGGCAGTCGCTCGCGCTCCGCCAACGCCTCGACGATGGCGCGCACGCCGGGCAGCACGTGCAGGTGTTGATGCCCATCCAGATGATCCACGTCCACGCCCAGCGCGCGAGCCCGGGACACTTGAGCAGACAGCTCTCGCTCCAGCTCGTCGCGCTGAACCTGTCCGGTGAGCCAGGCGCGCGCGAACGTGGCCCAGCTCTGCCGCAGCCGTCCTTGAGGCGCCACCGTGGGCACGTCGGAGGCGGCCGAGGGCAGGCGCGTGGACAGCGCCAGATGCACGCCCACCGCCAGCCCCTGCTCACGGGCCTGTCGCGCCGCCTCGGGCGCGGTGGGCCCGGTGGACAAGAGCGTGGCGCTGGTGACGATGCCTTCGCGGTGCGCCTTCAGGATGCCTGCATCCAGTGAGGGATGCAGGCCGAGGTCATCCGCGTTGACGATGAGGCGGGTGCGGGCCATGGGGCTCAGCCGCGCGCGGCTCGGCCCGGGGCGGGCGGCGTGCGCAGGGCGGCCACCGTCGGCGGCAGGCGCACCGGCTGCTGCGGCGCCGTCGGGGTGCGCGTCTCCGGGTACAGCCGCACCAGCTCCTTCACCATCTTCACGATGACCGAGGGCGAGGCCAGCGTGGAGATGCCACGCGTGCGCGGGAAGTAGTCCACGCCCATCTGGAACACGCGGAAGCCCTTGCGGATGGCCTTCACCACCAGCTCGGCGTCGATGAACGAGCCCTGGCTCTTGAGCTCGATGGACTCCAGCACGCGGCGGTGCATCACCTTGAAGCTGAAGTTCACGTCCTTGATCTGGATGTCGAACAAGGAGCGGATGAGCATGTTGTAGACGAACGAGTAGATGATCCGCTTGGGACCCTCGCTCGTGCGGTCGAACCGGAAGGCGCAGATCATGTCCGCCTCCAGGTACTCCATGAGATGCAGCGCGCGCTCCAGCTCGCGCATGTCCCACGGCAGGTCGATGTCGGAGTAGGCGATGATGTCCTTCGTCGACGACGAGAAGCCGGTGCGCATCGCGCCGCCCAGCTTCAGGTTCTCCGGATGCGTGATGACGCGGACCTGCGGATGCTTCGCGGCCAGCGCGTCACAGATTTCCTGCGTCCGATCCGTGGATGCGTCGTTGACGATGATGACTTCGTAGTCGTCGGTCAGTCGCGCCAGCGCCTCCAGGGCGCGTTCGACGGCTCGCTCGACGTAATCCTCTTCATTCCACGCGGGAAAAAAGAGGCTGATGCTCGGGTACTTGCCCACCAGGGAGACCTCGCGGCGTGTGTGCGGCTCTGAACGGCGCTCGCTAGCAGAGCCTTCCCGAGGAACGCAAACCGGGACTCGCTCTCCAGTCAACACTCGTGCTACCATGGAGTCACCATTTTACGGTGACACTGTGAAATCCAGGCCCTACTCCCTGCTGGTGGTCGACGATTCCCAGGCCGTACTCCCCAAGCTGGCGCGCGCGCTGGGCCCCGAGGACTTCGCGCTGCGCGTGGCGCGCACGGGCCCCGAAGTCTTGCGTCTGGCGCGCGAGGTGGATGGCGTGGTGCTGTGCCTGAGCGCCAGCGCTCCCTCGGCGGGCGTGGCCCTGCTCGACAGGTTGGGCGCCGCGGAGGCGGAGCGGACGCCGCCCGTGCTCGTGCTCGCGCCCGCCGAGGCCCGCGCCGCGTGGCTGGCCGCCCTCCACAAAGGGGCTGAGGTCGTTTTGACCCCATGGGATGAGGATGAGCTGCTCGCTCGGCTGCTGCGGGGCCTGCACGCACATGCTCGGATGGAGGCCCTGGCCTCGCAGGTGGGGGAGCTGCGACACCTGTCGGTGACAGATGGGCTGACCCAGGTGCACAACCACCGCTACTTCCAGGAGCGGGTGCGCGAGGAGTTCCGTCGGGCCCAGCGCTACGACGACGCGCTGTCGCTCATCCTCCTGGACCTGGACCACTTCAAGGCGGTGAACGACCGCTATGGCCACGGCACCGGCGACGACGTGCTGCGCGAGGTGGCCGCCGCCCTCCAGCGCAGCGTGCGTGAGACGGACCTCGTGGCCCGCTACGGCGGCGAGGAGTTCGCCGTGCTGCTGCCCCGCACGCACGTGACAGGCGCCCTCACCGTGGCCGAGCGGGTCCGCCAGGAGCTGAGCGAACTCCAGCTCGGGCCCGAGCGGACCCTGCGCGTGACGGCCTCCCTGGGCGTCTCCGGCTTCCCCCACCGCACCGTGCTCTCGCCCGAGCAGCTCCTGCTCACCTCCGACGAGGCCCTCTACCGAGCCAAGCGCGAGGGCCGCGACCGCATCTGCCTGCACCCCCAGCTCTCCCTCTTCGCGCCCCCCACCTCGCAGAGCAGCTGACCTGGGTCATTAACCCTGAGTCTGATTTGACCCCTCAGTGCCGGGTGGGTTTGGATTGACCCTGACGCTAATTGTCACACCCCGAAAAACGGGTGTGATTCCAGGGACTTCGCGTGCTTCCAGGGTTGGCAGGGGCATTGCAAAAGTCAGGCGTCGGAAAGTCCATGGGGCCTCAGGTGGCACAGGTGCACGCACAGGAAGCAGTCCCTCGCGGGAGACTGCTGCTCGTGGACGACGAGGAGAACATCCTCAAGTCCATCCGCCGCGTGCTGCGTCGCGGTGACTGGGACATCGAGACGGCGACGGACGCGGAGCAGGGGCTGCGGTTGCTCGAGCGGTTCCACCCGGAGGTCGTCATCTCGGACTTCCGGATGCCGGGGATGAACGGGGTGGAGTTCCTCACCCGCGTGAAGCAGCAGGAGCCGCGCGCCCAGCGCATCATGCTCACCGGGCAGGCGGATCAGCAGGCCATCGAGGAGGCCATCAACCGCTCGGAGATCTTCCGCTTCATCTCCAAGCCGTGGAACGACAGCCACCTGGTGCTCACGGTGAAGAGCGCGTTCGAGCAGTACGCGCTCCAAGCGGAGAACGAGCGGCTGTACCGCGTGACGCAGGAGCAGAACGCGGAGCTCAAGCGCCTCAACGCGGACCTGGAAGAGCGCGTCGCGCAGCGCACGCGCATGCTCAGCCTGGCCAAGCGCGAGTGGGAGCTGTCGTTCGACTGCATGGAGACGCCGCTGGCGGTGGTGCGCACGCGCGACTTCGCCGTGCGCCGCGCCAACGTGGCCTACGCGCAGGTGGCGCACCGCTCCATCGAGGAGATTCCCTCCGATACGCCCTGCCATCGCTATCTCTTCGGCCGTGACGAGCCGTGCGTGGGCTGTCCGCTGCCCGCGGCCATGGAAAGCGGCAAGGGCGCGCGCGGCGAGGTCCAGCAGGCGGGGCGCACCTACGTGGTGGCCGCCTATCCCTTCGCGGGAGATGACCGCGCGGTGTGCACGTACCGCGACGTCACCGAGGAGCAGGCCATCACCCGCCGGCTTATTGAGACCGAGAAGATGGCGGCAGTGGGGCAGCTCGCGGGCGGCGTGGCGCACGAAATCAACAACCCGCTGGGAGGCATCCTCGCCTTCGCGCAGCTCATGTCGCGCGACGCGGGCCGTGTCGACTCGGACCTCGAGTCGCTCAAGCTCATCGAGGAGAGCGCGCTGCGCTGCAAGCGCATCGTGGAAAGCCTGCTGAAGTTCAGCCGCCACAGCCGCGTGGAGGACCGTCGCCTGTTCGACGTGTCCAAGTGCGTGGAGGACGCGGCGGTGCTCTTCCGCGCGCAGCTCAAGTCCACGCCCAAGGTGGAGCTGTCCCTGGGGCTCATGGAGGGGTTGCCCAAGGTGTACGGCGACCCCGGCCAGCTCGCGCAGGTGGTGCTCAACCTGCTGCAGAACGGCTTGCAGGCGCTGCCGACGCCCGAGGGGAAGCTGACGCTGGAGACGGGTCGCGACGGCGACCGGTGCTTCTTCGCGGTGTCGGACACCGGCTCGGGCATCGAGGAGCGCTACCTGCCGCGCATCTTCGAGCCGTCCTTCACCACCAAGCCCCCTGGCGAGGGCACGGGCCTGGGCCTGTCCATCGCCTACCGCATCGTCCAGGACCACGGGGGGAGCTTCCACGTGGATACCCAGCCCGGCTCGGGTTCTCGCTTCACCGTCTTCCTGCCTATTCCCCTGCAGCTCGAGAGGTTGCCGTGACCCAAATCAAGCGCGCCAAAGTCCTCGTGGTGGATGACGACTCCGTCGTCCTCAAGGCCGTCACGCAGATTCTCCAGCGAGAGGGCCACCCGGTCGTGGCCATCGATGACGCGGTGGAGGGGCTGACGGCGGCCAAGGACCCGACCATCGACGTGGTCGTGCTCGACATCAAGATGCCGCACCTGTCCGGCATGGACCTCTTGCGCGCCATCAAGGCGGACCGCCCGGACGTGGAGGTCATCATGATGACCGCCTTCGCCACGGTGGAGACCGCGGTGGAGGCCGTGAAGGCCGGGGCCTACGACTACCTCACCAAGCCCTTCGAGAACATCGACGAGGTGAGCCTCACGGTGGCCAAGGCGGCCGAGCGCAAGGCGCTCAAGGACCGCACCCGCGCGCTGGAGGAGGCCCTCACGGTCCGCAGCCAGTTCGAGGACCTCATCGGCCAGTCGTCGCAGATGCGCGCCGTGTTCAAGCTGGTGGAGACGGTGAGCCACTCCACGGCCACGGTGCTCATCCAAGGTGAGAGCGGCACCGGCAAGGAGCTGGTGGCGCGCGCCATCCACTACCGCAGCGCCCGGCGCGACAAGCCGTTCGTCGCGGTGAACTGTTCGGCCCTCACCGAGACGCTGCTGGAAAGCGAGCTGTTCGGCCACGTGAAGGGCAGCTTCACGGGCGCCACCGGCAACAAGAAGGGCCTCTTCGAGGCGGCCGACGGCGGCACCATCTTCCTGGATGAAATTGGCGACGTGCCTCCCGCCACCCAGGTGCGATTGCTGCGCGTGTTGCAAGAGGGCGAGGTCAAGCGCGTGGGCGCCAACGAGCCCGTGAAGGTGGACGTGCGCGTCATCGCCGCCACGCACGTGGACCTCTCTCGCGCCAAGGAGCAGGGCAAGTTCCGCGAGGACCTGTTCTACCGGCTCAACGTCATCACCATCGACCTGCCGCCCCTGCGCGACCGCCCCGAGGACGTGCCGCTGCTGGCGCACCACTTCCTCAAGCTCTACACGGCCAAGGCGGACAAGAAGGTCACGGGCATCAGCCCGCGCGCCATGGAGGCCCTCACCTGCAACCGGTGGACGGGCAACGTGCGCGAGCTGGAGAACGTCATCGAGCGCGCGGTGGTCCTCACCGCCAACGACTTCATCGACGTGGAGGACCTGCCGCCCGGCTTCCAGGCGGCGCCGCAGGCGGACTCGGCGGTGGAGGTGTTCAGCCTGGCCCACCTGCCGTATGCCCAGGCCAAGCGGCTGGCCATGCGCGCCTTCGAGCGGCGCTACCTCTCCGCGCTCCTGGAGAAGAACAACCACAACGTGTCCAGCGCCGCGCGCGCGGCCGGGGTGGACCGCTCCAACTTCCGCCGCCTGCTCAAGCAGTACGAGGTGGCGGGCCGCTCCATGAAGCCGCGTCCCAAGGGGCCCGAGGGCAGCGACGACACCGCGCTGGAGGCGGCGTCGTAGCGCCTGGGGCTCACCCGTCCTCGCCCGGCTCGCTCTCCGTCACGCGACGGGCAGCGAGCTGGCGCTGGATGTCCTCGTAGCGCTCGGACAGCTCTCGTTCGAAGCCGTTCTGCGAGGGGTTGTAGAAGTGCCGCGAGCGCAGGGCCTCGGGCAGGTAGTTCTCGGGGACGTAGTGGCCCTCGAAGTTGTGCGGGTACTTATAGCCGCCGCCGTAGCCCAGCGACTTCATCAGCTTGGTGGGCGCGTTGCGCAGGTGCATGGGCACGGGCAGCGCGCCCTCCTGCGTGACGGCGGCGCGCGCGGCGGCGTAGGCGGTAATCACCGCGTTCGACTTGGGCGCCAGCGCCAGGTACGTGACGGCCTGGGTGAGGGGCAGGGTGCCCTCGGGCAGGCCCATCAACTGGAAGGCTCGCAGCGCGTCCACCGCCACGCTCAAGGCGCGAGGGTCCGCGTTTCCCACGTCCTCCGACGCGAAGATGACCATGCGGCGGAAGATGAAGACGGGGTCCTCGCCCGCCTCCAGCATGCGCGTCATCCAGTAGAGCGCCGCGTCCACGTCGCTGCCGCGCATGGATTTGATGAAGGCGCTGACGACGTTGTAGTGCTCCTCGCCGCCCTTGTCGTAGAGCAGCATCTTCTGCTGGAGCGACTCCTCGGCGGCCTTGCGGTCCACCTGCGCGCCCCCGTAGGCCGCGGCCACCTCCAGCGCGGTGAGCGCCTTGCGTGCGTCGCCGCCCGCCGCCTCCGCGATGAAGGCCAGCGCCTCGTCATCCACCTGCACCTTGCCCGCGAGCCCCCGTGGGTCTCCCACCGCGCGGCGCAGCAGCGATACCAGCTCGTCCTCTTCGAGCCCTCGCAACGTGACGACGCGCGCGCGGGAGAGGAGCGCGGCGTTCACCTCGAACGAGGGGTTCTCCGTGGTGGCGCCGATGAGCGTCACCGTGCCCTTCTCCACGTGGGGCAACAGCGCGTCCTGCTGGGCCTTGTTGAAGCGGTGGATCTCGTCGATGAACAGGAAGGTGCGCTGCCGGTTCATCTTCCAGCGCTCCTGCGCGCGCGCCACCGTCTCGCGGATGTCCTTCACGCCCGCGAGCACGGCGGACAGCGCCTCGAACGCGGCGCCCGTGCTGCGGGCCACGAGCTGTGCGAGCGTCGTCTTTCCAGTCCCCGGGGGGCCCCAGAGGATGAGGCTGGGCACCCGGTCCTGCTCCAGCGCCCGGCGCAGGAAGCGCCCCTCGCCCGTGAGGTGCTCCTGGCCCAGAAACTCGGCCAGGGTGGTGGGCCGCATGCGCTCGGCGAGCGGGGCCTGGGCGGCCTGCTCCTTGAGGCCCGCGTGTTCGAAGAGGTCCATGTCGAGGGCCCACCCTAGCGTCCCGCCCGGGAAAATCCCCGGTTCGCGCACCGCCAGATGTCCGGGGGCGGGCAGCTCGCATTTCCGGTGAGCGCCCGGCCAGCCGCCTGGATTAGAAAGGGGGCCGCGTGCAGACCCTGGCAATTGTCGCGAAGAGGGATAAACCCGAGGCCGTGGCGCTGGCGGTGCAGATCCGCGAGCGCTACCCCCACCTGACCGTCCTGGCGGACCGGACCCTGGCGCAGACGCTGGGCTGGCCGCGGGTGACGGACCGGGAGCTGGCCACCCGCTCGGACCTGGTGGTGGTGCTCGGCGGAGATGGCACGCTCATCTACGCAGCGCGCATGCTCTCGGGGCGAGGCGTCCCCATCCTGGGCGTCAACCTGGGCAGCCTGGGCTTCATGACCGAGATTCCGGTCGAGGAGCTGTTCTCTACGCTGTCCGAGGTGCTGGAGGGGCGCTTCCAGACGGACTCGCGCATGAAGCTGTCGTGCCGGCTCCTGCGCGAGGGCAAGGTGCTCGTCGAGGACGAGGTGCTCAACGACATCGTCATCAACAAGGGCGCCCTGGCGCGCATCGCGGACCACGAGACGTCCATCGATGGGGTGCCCATCACCACGTACAAGGCGGACGGCGTCATCCTCGCGACGCCCACGGGCTCCACCGCGTACTCGCTGTCGGCGGGGGGGCCCATCGTCCATCCCTCGGTGGACTGCACGGTGCTGTCGCCCATCTGCTCGCACGCGCTCACGCAGCGCTCGATTGTCGTCCCCGCGGACCGCGTCATCCGCATCACGCTGCGCAGCGAGACGGCGGACACCTACCTCACGTTGGATGGGCAGACGGGCCACTCGCTGCAAGGCGGGGACTGCATCGAGGTGGTGCGCTCGTCCAACCGCGTGAACCTGGTGCGCAACCCGCGCGTGGCCTACTTCACCATCCTCCGGCAGAAGCTCCACTGGGGAGAGCGCTGACCGTCGGGCGATGTTCCTCTTCCTGTCGAAGGTGCTGGACCTGCTCCTCGCGCCGCTGACGTGGGCGCTCGTGGGCCTCGTGGCGGGCACGGTGCTCGCGCGCCGCTGGCCCCGGGGCTCGCGGGTGTTGTTGGGCCTAGGGCTCGCGGTGCTGCTGGCCTTCTCGTCCGAGCCCGTGTCCGCATGGCTTACGCGCGCCACCGAGGCGAGCGCGGTGAGCACCTGGCGCGAGGAGGTCGTCTACGACGCGGTCATCGTCCTGGGCGGTGGGTTGGACCCCTCGGCCTCCGAGCGCACGGGGCAGCCCGAGTACAACGCGGCCGTGGAGCGCGTGCTGCGCGGCTTCGAGTTGCTGCGCGCGGGCAGGGCGCGGCAGGTGCTGCTGTCCGGTGGCTCGTTGGATCCGCGCCCGGAGGCGGTGGTGGAGGCGGACGTGCTCGCGAAGCAGCTCCAGGAATGGGGCATCGCGCCCGAGCGCATCATCACCGAGGGCCGGAGCCGCAACACGCGCGAGAACGCCTTGGAGTCCGCGCGCATCATCCGTGAGCGGGGCTGGCGCTCGCTGCTCCTGGTGACGAGCGCCGCGCACATGCCTCGCGCGGCCGGCTGCTTCGCCGCGGTGGGGCTGCACCCGGACACGCTCGTGGTGGACGTGCGCGCCTCGAATACGCCGCTGTCGCGCATGAGCTGGTTGCCGCGCGCGGGCGCGCTCAGCCAGAGCACGGATGTGCTGCGAGAGCTGGCCGGGCGCTGGGTGTACCGCGTGCGCGGGTGGACCGCGCCCTGACTAGAGCGACTCGAGGAAGGTGACCACCGCGGCGCGTGCGTCCTCGGACAGTGCGCGGAAGCGCGCTTGCGCGGGCGCTGCTTCTCCTCCGTGCCAGAGGATGGCCTCGGTGAGCGAGCGCGCGCGGCCGTCGTGCAGGAAGCGCGTGTGGCCACTCACCATGCGGGTTCGGCCCACGCCCCACAGCGGCGGGGTGCGCCACTCGCGGCCCGTGGCTTCGAAGTCTTCGCGTCCGTCCGCGAGCCCCTCGCCCAGGTCGTGCAGCAACAGGTCCGAGTACGGCCAGATGCGCTGGCCAGACAGCTCCGGGTATCCCTCCAGTGTCCCGGTCACGTACGAGGGCCGGTGGCACTTCGCGCAGCCCAATTCATGGAACAGGCCTTTGCCTCGCAGCACCGCCGGCGCATCCACGCCCGAGCGCGTGGGCGTGGCCAGGGTGTGGCTGAAGAAGTCGAGCGCCGCGGCCTGTCGCGCGTTCACCTCGGGCGCGCCTCCCGATGGTTGGGCCTGACACGCAGCCTGCCCCGGCATGCAGTTCTCGGTGGGCAGCAACGGAGACGTCAGCCCGAGGTCACCCAGGAGCGCGCCCGCGTTCTGGTGCTCCAGGTCCGGCTGATTGGCCTTCCACCCGAAGCGCCCCACCACCGTGGCGCCGAGCCGCCGATTCCAGACGCGGTTCGGCCGACCGGAGATGCCATCGCCATTCGCATCGTCGGCGTCTGCCCAGGACAGCAGGTCCGTCTCGGTCACCGCTGCGAGCAGGCCCAGGCCAATCATGGGCTGCGCCACGCGCGCGGAGGTGCGCAGGTCCGGCGACATCGGCCCGTGGGCCAGCCCCTGCAACAGGAACTCTGGATGGGTCAGCGCGTAGGCCGTGCCATCGGTGAACGTGCCGGACACCTCGGTCCAGCGGGCGCGCACCTGGCCCTCCGCGGGCACGCCGGGGATGGCTCGCGGCTGGAGCTGGTCTCCGTACGTGGGCTCGGGAACGGGAGCGCCGTGTGCGTCGCGCCCGGGCACTGACAGGCGCACGAGCAGCGTGTCGGCCACCTCGCCCACCGCGGGTGCGCGGCCTCGGCCATGACCGAGATGGCACGCGACGCACGAGACGGAGTGGAAGAGGGGACCCAGTCCATCACGGTCCGCGCGAGCACCCGGTGCGGCCATCCAGTCCGCTTCGAAGAGGGCCTCGCCCACCAGGAACTCGGTGCGGCGCTCCAGCGTGAGGTTCGCGGCGGGTCGCGTGAAGGCGCTCGCGCTCGAGTCGGCCACGCTGGTGGTGCCTCCGGGTCGCTCCTCGCCTTCCTCCACCACGTCGTGGCGGGCGGGAGGCTCGGGCGTGACGGGCGGTTGGGTGGTGGGCGGCTCCGTGGGCCGCGTGTCCTTCGTCTCACCGCAGCCGCCCAGCGCGAGCAGGGCGAGCAGCCCGAGCCGGGCGGCGCGGCTCACGGCAGCACCACCTGGAGCGGATCCGGGAAGGACCAGTTCTCCAGAAGGTCCGTGCGGCCCAGCGACCCCTTCGAGTTCCAGCCCCAGACGTAGACGGAGTTGTCGCCGCGCATGCTGATGACGTGGGTGGCGCCCAGTCCCAGCGAGGCGATGCGGCCGAGCCCCGGGGCCGACGGAGTGGGGGTGCCCTTGTCCTTCGTGTCGCTGAGGCCGAGCTGACCGTTGCCGTTCTGCCCCCAGCCCATCAGCGTGCCATCCGCCCGGCGCACGAATCCAAACAGCCCGTTGGCCCAGACGGCGCGCGCGTCCGTCATTCCCTTCACCTTCACGGGGACGGCGCTCTGCTTCTCCGCGCTGATGGCACCCGTGCCGAGCTGTCCCGCGGAATCCAGGCCCCACGCGGACACCGTTCCATCCGCGTGAACGGCGAGGACGTGGTCGCGGCCCGTGGCGATGTCCACCACGTTCTCCACGCCGGGGACCTTCTCGGGAGTCGGGTGATTGACGGCGTCCGCGGCGCCGAGCCCCAGCGTTCCGTAGGTGTTGCGGCCCCAGGTCCACACGGTGCCATCCGCCTGGAGCGCCACCGAGTGCTGCGAGCCGGCCGCCAGCTTCACCACGTCCGTGAGCCCGACGACCGCGACCGGGTAGTCGCGCGACGTCACCGTGCCGTCTCCGAGCTGGCCGTTGCTGTTGTCGCCGAACGCGCGCACGGTGCCGTCCTCCATCAGCACCAGGGTGTGCCGGTAGCCGAGCACTCCGGCCACCGCGCCTGCCACCGCCACCCGCGTGGGCTCCGAGCGCGGAGTCACGTCCGGCGTCCGCGTACCGCCCTCGACGGCGGGAGGCGCGCCGAGTCCGAGCTGGCCGTTCGCGTTCTCTCCCCACGTCCACACCGCGCCCGCGTCATCAATGGCCAGCGAGTGGTTCTGGTTGAACGCGATGGCGGCCACGTGCGTGAGCGTCGGCACGGCGTGGGGACCGGACTGATCCGTCGTCACCGACGCGCCCAGGCCGAGCTGCCCCTTGTTGTTGCGACCCCACGTGTACAGCGTGCCCGCGCGCACCACGCCCGTGTGCAGGCCGCCCGCCGAGGTGAGGCTGCCGAAGTGGAACGTCACCGTGGCCGTGCCGGCGTTGCCGCTCGGATCGGTGGCCTGCACCACCAACGTGTTGACGCCGGGATGCGGCGTCACGTCGAAGGCGAGGGCGCCATCCGCGCCGAGTCCCGTCACGGGCTGCGCCGCGGCGCCGTTGAGCGTGAAGGACACCTGCGCCACGGCCTTGTCATCCGTCGCGATGGCCTGCACGCGCACGCGGCGCACCGTGAGGGCCTGGTCCGGCTCGGGCGTCACCAACCGGACGGACGGCGCCGTCGTGTCGGGCGGCTCCTCGCGATGCAGCCGCAGCGAGCGTGAGCTGTGCCCGCCGGCCTGATCCACGGCATCCAGCCGCAGCGTGCTGTCCCCGAGCGGGAGCGCCACCTGCACGCGGAAGCTCGGCGTGTGGCCCTCCGCCTTGTCCCATTCGACGGGCAGCGCTTCACCCTCGTCGAGCCGCGCCTCGATGGACTCCACCGGATTGCCCGCCTGCACGTAGCCCGTCACGGTGACGGTGGGCTGCGTGAGGGTGCCGGACACGGACGACAGCACCGCGATGTACGGCGGCGCGGAGATGCCAGGAGTCGACGAGGAGTCCTCCGAGCCGCATGCCGCGAGCAACAGCAGCAGCAGCGACGGCAGGATACGGCAGCACTTCATGGGGAGCCCGGTGTTGAAGTTGAAAATGATAGTGATTTGCAAAATCGAAAGGCGCGCAGGGAATACCGCGTGGGTGGGGCGTGATGCAAGAGGGGGAGCGCGCCGGCGGTGGGCCCCGCGGCGCGCTCCCGGAATTCCCCGCGCGGGTGGCTACGCGGGGGGTGTCTCGACGCGATCCGGATCCAACGCCGCGTAGAGCGTGGGCAGCACGAGCAACGTCAGCAGCGTGGAGCTGAGGAGCCCGCCGATGACGACGGTGGCCAGGGGCTTCTGCACCTCGGCGCCCGCACCGGACGCGAGCGCCATGGGAATGAAGCCCAGGCTGGCGACGAGCGCGGTGGTGAGGACAGGGCGCAGGCGCAGGTGGGCGGCTTCGCGCGCGGCAGCAAGGGCGGTGCGGCCCTCATGGCGGAGCTGCCGCATGCAGCTGACGAGCACGAGTCCGTTGAGCACCGCCACGCCGAAGAGGGCGATGAAGCCCACGGCGGCGGAGATGGACAGCGGCATGCCGCGCACGAGCAGCGCCAGGACGCCGCCCGTCACGGCGAACGGGATGTTGAGGAAGATGAGCGCCGCGGGCTTGCCCGCTCCGAACGTCCCGTACAGCAGCACGAAGATGAGGAAGAGGGTGAGCGGCACCACGATGGCCAGTCGCTGCGTCGCGGACTGGAGGTTCTCGAACTGGCCGCCCCACTCGAGCCAGTAGCCCGGTGGCAGCGGCACCTCGCGCGCGACCACGGCCTGCGCCTCGGCGGCGAAGCCCTGGAGGTCTCGTCCGCGCACGTTGCCCTCGATGGTGATGCGCCGCTGGATGTTCTCGCGGCTCACCTGCGCGGGGCCTTCCTCTTCCACCACGCGGACCAGCTCGGACAGGGGGATGCCCTGGCCGCTCCCGTTGGACACCTTGAGCGAGCCCAGGGACTCCACCGTCGCGCGCGCTCCAGGAGCGAAGCGCACCTGGAGGGTGAAGCGCTTCTGGCCTTCGAGCACGGTGCCCACCGCGCGCCCACCGATGGCCTCGATGGTGTCGAGCACCTGGCGCGTGTTGATGCCGTAGCGAGCGATGGCCTGTCGGTCCACCTGGATGCGCGCCACGGGCAATCCCGCGACCTGCTCGGCCTTCACATCCGCCGAGCCCGGGACACGAGCGAGCGCCGCGACGATGCGGTCACCCGTCTTCTTCAGCACGTCCAGGTCTTCACCATAGAGCTTCACCGCGAGGTCCGAGCGTACGCCGGAGATGAGTTCGCTGACGCGCAGCTCGATGGGCTGCGAGTAGCTGAACACGCTGCCGGGCACCGCGCCGCGCAGGGCTGTGTCGAAGGCGGCGATGAGCGCCTCGCGGTCCTTGGCGGTGGTCCACGTGTCGTGGGGCTTGAGCATCACGAGGATGTCGGAGATCTCCACGCCCATGGGGTCGGTGGCGATCTCCGCGCGGCCCGTGCGCGACACCACGGTTTCGACTTCGGGGAAGCGCCGCAGCACCTGTTCGATGAGCGTCGTCTGGCGCACGGACTCCTCCAGCGACACGGACGGCATGCGCCACGCCTGGAGCGCGAGCGCACCCTCATCGAGCCTCGGGATGAACTCCGCGCCCAGGAACGGGACGACGGCGAGGCTCGCGGCGAGCACGCCCACCGCGGCGCCCATCACCGCCTTGCGATGCGTGAGGCACCGCTCCAGCGCGGGCGCGTACAGCTTGCGAGCCCAGACGACGATGGGGCTCTCCTGCTCGCGGACGTACGTGGGCAGCACCATCGACGCCAGCGCGGGCACGAGCGTGAGGGACAGCAGGAAGGCCCCGGCCAGCGCGCAGATGACGGTGATGGCCATGGGGCGGAACATCTTCCCCTCGATGCCCGTGAGGCTGAGGATGGGCAGGTAGACGACGGCGATGATGCCCACGCCGAACGAGGCCGGGCGGACCATCTCGACAGCGCTCTGGTACGTCACCTCGTCGCGCTCGGCGCGCGTCAGTGGACGGCCGAGTTGGTGGTTCTTCTCCGCGATGTGGCGCACGGCGTTCTCGATGATGATGAGCGCGCCGTCCACGATGAGCCCGAAGTCGATGGCGCCCAGGCTCATGAGGTTGCCGCTGATGCCGAGCGCTCGCATCCCGATGAAGGCCGTCAACATGCACAGGGGGATGGTGCTCGCGACGATGAGGCCCGCGCGCAGGTTGCGCAGCATCAGGAAGAGCACCACCACCACCAGCACGCCGCCCTCGATGAGGTTCTTGGCCACCGTGTGGATGGTTTTGCGCACCAGGTCCGTGCGGTCATAGAACGTCTCCAGCGTGACGCCCGGCGGGAGCGTGGGGCGGATGGCCTCCACCGTGGCCTTCACGTTGTTGACCACCTCGCGTGAGTTCTGCCCGATGAGCATCATCACGATGCCGGTGACGACCTCGCCTCGGCCGTCGCGGGTGACGGCGCCCTGGCGGACCTGCGGCGCGAACTTCACCTCGGCCACGTTGCGGATGAAGACGGGCGTGCCGTGCGGCGACGTGGCGACGACGATGTTGCCGATGTCCTCCAGCGACTCGACGATGCCCTCCGCGCGGATGAGGACCTGCTCTTGCGCGCGAGAGATGGAGGCGCCGCCCGCGTTGGCGTTGTTCGCCTCCAGCGCGGTGAAGACCTCCTGCAAGGACAGGCCATGTGCGGCCAGCCGCGCGGGGTCCACCTGCACCTCGTACGTCTTCAGCTCGCCGCCAAAGGCGTTCACCTCCACGACGCCGGGGACGCCGCGCAGGCGGGGCGAAATCTGCCACTCGAGGATGGAGCGCAGCTCCATGGGGCTCGTGCCATCGCCCCGCACCTCGAACTGGTAGATCTCTCCGAGCCCGCTGGAGATGGGGCCCATCTCGGGCGTGCCGTAGCCCTCGGGGATGCTCTCCTTCGCGGCGGACAGCCGCTCCTGCACGAGCTGGCGCGCGAAGTAGATGTCCACGTCGTCATGGAAGACGACGGTCACCACCGACAGACCGAACTTGGAGACCGAGCGGATCTCCTCCGTGTCCGGCAGGCCGCTCATGGCGGTCTCCACGGGCACGGTGACGAACTTCTCCACCTCCACGGGCCCCAGGCCCGGCGAGGACGTGAGCACCTGCACCTGGACGTTGGTGACGTCTGGAACTGCGTCGATGGGCAGCTTGCTCAGGGCATGCAGGCCCAGGCCAATGAGGACCGCGGTGAGGACGAAGACGAGGAAGCGATTCCGGATGGAGAACCGGATGAGGGAGGCAAGCATGGGCGTCTCGCTCTCAGTCGGACTCGCCCAGGCTCTCCTTGGAGAGCTCGGACTTGAGGATGAACGCGCCCTGGGTGATGACCTCGGCGCCCGCGTCGAGCCCCGAGAGGACCTCCACCTCCTGGGCCGTGCGGGCCCCCAGCTTCACGGGCACTGGCCTGAACCGGCCCTCGCCGAGTGGCACGAAGACGACGCGCGCGTCGCCCTGCTCCTGCACGGCCTCGCGAGGGATGACGAGCCGGGCGGGGCTTGGGTCCACGCTCGCGGCCTCGGTGGTGAGCACCTCCGCCTGGGCGAACATGCCGGACTTCAGCGCGCCGTCCTCGTTGGAGACGGTGACGCGCACGGGAACGGTCCGCGTCTTCTCGTCCACGATGTCGCCGATGGAGTCCACTCGGCCCTCGAAGCGCCGCTCGCCCAACGCGGCGACGGTGAGCACCACGCGCTGACCGGTGTGCACGCTGGCGAGCTGGGACTCGAACACGTCCAGCAGGCCCCAGAGGTGACTGGGGTCCGCCACGGTGAACAGCGGCGTGGAGGCCTCCACGCTCGCGCCCACCGCGCCGGTCATCTCCACCACCGTGCCGTCGAGCGGGCTGCGCGCGGGGAATCGCGAGCTGTAGTGCTCATCGGCCTTGAGCGCGCGAATCTCCGCGTCATTGAGTCCAAGCGCGTGCAGTCGCCCCTCCGCCGCGTTCATGTCCGCGCGCGCGGTGGAGAACTCGGCCTCGGCCTGCCGTGCCTCGCGCTCGGACGAGATGCCCTTGCGCAAGAGTTCCTGCTCGCGGCGGAAGTTCTCCTCGGCCACGCGGGACTTGGTCGCCGAGGACAAGTAGTCCGCTCGGGCCTGGCCCAGCTCCGGGCTCTCCAGGTAGCCGAGCACCTCGCCCTTCTTCACCTTCTGCCCGAGGTTGACCTCGATGCTCGCGAGTCGCCCAGGCACGCGCGCCGCCACCTGCGCGACGGACTTGGGCAGGAACGCGAGCCGCGCCGTGGCATTCAGTCCGCGACGCAGGGGCCGATGCTCGGCGCGAGCACGCTCCAGCTTCGCGTTCTTCAGGGCCTCGGGGGCCAGGGTGATGACCTCCTCATGCTCGGTGGGCTTCGCCCCTGGCTCGGCGGCCTTGGCCTCGGCGGTCGAGGTGGGCGCGGGGGGCGCTTCTTCGCGGCGCTCGCAGCCAGGGAGGGAGAGCAGCAACGTCGTGAGCCACATCCAGGACAGGCGCTTCATGGAATGCTCCCCAGGGACTGCTTCAGGCGTGCGTCAGCGACGGCCAGCTCCCGTCGCGCTTCGATGGCTCCGCGTCGGGTGTCCAGGGACTCCCGGCGGATGATGAGCAGCTCCAGGAAGTCCACCTTGCCCGCGCGGTAGGCCTCGTTGATCAACTCCAGGTTCTGTTGGACGGCGGCGAGCACCTCATCGCTGTAGGTCGCGGTGGCGGCGCTCGCGGATTCGTAGCGTTGGCGGGCGAGCGTCACCTCGGAGCGCACTTGCTGCTCGACCGCGCGCACGGTGCTGTCCGCCGCGGTGGCGCGCGCGGCGCTGGCTCCGCGTGCCTCCTGGTTGCGTTGGAAGAGGGGCAGGTCGATGGCGAGCGTGCCCTGGATGATGGTGGCGCCCTCTTCTCGGCCGTAGCTCGCGCCGAGGCGTGGACTGGGCAGGGCCTCTCTTCTGGCCAGCGTGACCTCCGCACGGGCAGCGGTGAGCCCGGAGCGCGCGGCACGTACCTCCGCGCGACGGGCAAGGGCGGTGTCCACGAGCGAGGCGAGCGGTGGCACCGGCTCGGGCTTCGTGGGCGTGTTCACCAGGTCCAGCGTCTCGACGGGCTCCAGTCCCAGCAGGAGCCGGAGCTGCGCGAGCGCCACATCGCGTCGCTGCACCGCGAGCGCGTACTCCCGAGCGGCGCGGCCTTGCTCCACGCGCGCGGTGTTGACCTCGATGCTCGACGCCGCCCCCGCGGCTTGCCGCTCCCGCGCGGCGTGGAGGGCCTCTTCCGCAAGAGCCCGGCCTTCCTCCGCCAGCCGAGTCTCCTCCTGGGCCGCGAGCGCCAGCGCGTGCGCCTCACGCGCCTCGGCGGCGAGGTCGACCTGGAGGGCCTCCCAACGCGCCTCACTGGCGGAGAGCCGCGCGCCCGCCGCGTCACGACGGGCGCTGCGCTGGCCGGGCAGTTCAATCCGCTGACTGAGGCCGAGCGACACATCCGTGCTGTCCCCTTCGGGACGCAGCCGGGGGCCCGCGGCCACGGTCAGCTCGGGGTTCTGTTGGAAGAGGAGCCCGGCGCCTTGCACGCGCGCGCGGGCCTCCTCCACCTCCGCGCGGGCGGGAATCAAGCGAGGGCTGTGCTCCAGCGCGAGCGCCACCGCGGCTTCGGTGGTGAGCGCGCGTTGCGCCAGCGCGGGCATCGACAAGAGGCCCACCATGAAGGGGAGCCAGGGTTTGCGTGCGACGGTGAATCGGAAGCGAGACATGGACGTGCCTCCGCGACGCCGCCCCGGACGCACCGGTGACGGCCTTCGCGAGGACTGCGAGAAGGTACCAGGGAGGCTCCACGTCCAATGCCTTGCATGGACGTGGGGCCGCCGCGTTGGGAAGCGTCAGGCTTTCGCGCGCGCAGCGAGTCCATGGCTCGCGCAACGCCAGCGCGACCCAGCCCGGACGAGCGGGTGGCCACGATGGACGCGAGTCATGACGGTGAGGGCGCGCGCTACGCCGCTATGGGCGGGCGCAACAGCCGCTGAGGCATTCCCGTAGCGACCTTCAGCTCGGCGCCTCGGATGGGCTCGCCCGTCTGGATGGGCAGGAGCACCGTCTGGGCGGTCCCCGAGGGAAGCATCGACTGACTGACACAGCAGGAGCAGTGGTGGGCCACGGTTCCGCAGCCATGCTCCCGATTGCCCGCGTCCAAATCCTTCTCACCGGCCTGGAAGTGCGCCAGGTGGCCAGTCGTCGCGAAGTGCACGGCCATCTCGACGGCTTCCCCGAGGGGAGGCACGAGGCCGAGGACCAGCACGATGACGAGGAGGACGCGCAGCACTGCCCATGTCCTTAGCGCACGACCCGCGGGGCCGCAACCGGGCCCTGCCCAATGTCAGACAGGTTGCGTTGCTGCCTCCCTGATTGCCGTGGTCGCGAGGCGCGGGCGCGAGGGTCCGCCAGACTGCTTCCTACTTCATGGGCGGGGCGGGCGTGTGCGCGGCGTCCTGCGCGGGACCGCCAGTGTGCTGGATGCGCCCGTCGGGTTTCGCGCGCGGCGCGGGGCGCCCGGTGCGCAGGGCCGTGGCGAGCACGTCCCAGGGCGTCGCGCCGCTCGGAGTGCCCGGACGCGTGGGGAGGCCCTTGAGCATCGTGTAGCCGTCATTGCCCGCGGTCAGGAAGCTCAGCGTGGCGAGGCGATAGGTGGCCGTGGGGTCGAGCGGCTTTCCCCCCACCTCGACGCGCGTCACGCGCTCGCCCGCGGGCTTGTCCAGGTCGTAGGCGAAGCGCAGGCCCGACACCTGCGGGAATCGCCCCGGTGGCTTGGGCTTGCCGCTGAGGCTCACGCCGTTCTCCAGCACGGCGCGAAGCGTGGCGCCACTCACGTCCACCACGACCAGGTCGTTGCGATAGGGCAGCAGGGAGTAGAGCTCGCGTCGCGTGAGCGGTCCCGCGGGCAGCACGCGGTCCGCGCGGATGGCGCCGCCGTTGCACAGCGCCACGTCCGCGCCCGTGGCCGCGCGAAATGCATCCGCCACGAAGGAGCCCAGGTTCGTCTCGCCCAGGCGGTTCTCCACGCTGCGCGCGTCCAGCGGCACCGGTGAGCGCCCCACGCGTTGCGCCAGCTCCTTCAACAGCGGCGCGTAGCCCTTCATCGCCTGGGTGAAGGCCGGAGCCTCGGGGAGCCGCGCGGTGATGGGCGTGGCCTTCCACGCATGACGCTTCACGGCGCCCGTCGCCGAGTCCACGTCGAGGGTGAGTTCGCCCAGGTCCATGGCGTCCTCATCCAGCTTGTAGATGGGCGTGCCCTCGACGGTCTCTTCCATGCGCTCGTGGCTGTGCCCGCCGATGATGGCGTCCACGCGCACGCAGCGCGCCAGCTCGCGGTCCTCCGTGTCCTCCAGGTGCGTCAGTGCGATCACCACCTGGGCGCCCGCCGCGCGCACGTCCGCCACCGCGCGCTGGGCCGCCTCGCAGAAGGGCTTGAACTGCGTGGTGGGGCCCGCCTTGGAGGCGCCCTGCGTCTCGGGCAGCACCACGCCGAAGATGCCCACGCGCACGCCGCCGACCTCTCGGAGGTCCCAGGGCTTGAGGCCCGCGAACGTCTGTCCCGTGGTCGCGTCCACCACGTTGGCGCCCAGCCACGTGAAGTGCGACTCGTGGATGCGCGCGCGCAGCACGTCGTCGCCGAAGTCGAACTCGTGGTTGCCCACCACCGCGTAGTCGATGCCGAGCGCGTTCCACGCATCCACCATCTGCCGGCCCTTGAGCGCCTCGCCGTGGATCTCCGCGGAGGACTCGACGGACGGCGACAGCGTGTCGCCCGCGAGCAGCGTCAGGACATTCGGCGACTGCTTGAGCGCCTGCGCGCGCAGCGTGGCCACGCGGGCCAGCCCACCGCGCCCATTGGCCAGCGGCTGGAACTGGTACACGTCATTGAGGTGCAGCAGCGTGAGCCGCACGGTGCCCGATGGTGGCGAGGCGGGAGGCGCGCCCTCGGCGGGACGGGCGGTCAGGACGAGGGCCAGCGCGCAGGACAGGAGCAGCGTCCAGGCATTGCGAGTCGGCGCGGTGGTCTTCGTCATGTCCAGGCATCCACTCCAGGGGCGCCGCGACGGCGCCAACGGGGTCGGGACTAGCGCACTCGTTCGTCGAAGGCGAGCACGCCGCGCGGTGCATTGACCGGAGTGATGGCCTTCCTGGCCGGATGGATGGGGGGCGGGCGCGGACTCATCGCAAGGATGACGCGATGCAGCGGCTCCCGCCCTGTGGGTCAGACGGTGTATCGGCGACCCTGCTCGAGGGGTTCGATGTTGCTCGCGGCGAGGTCGAACGTGTCGGGGTAGTGGATGAGTCGCATGCGCGCGCGCAAGTCCGCGGGCAGCGCCGCGAGCTTCTCGTAGGGCGTGTGGACGCCGTAGTTCGTCTCGTGCACCACGAGGTCCGCCTCGGCGAGCCACTGGATGAGCCCTTCGTCGAAGGCGGTGTCGGCGCTGTAGCCCAGGCACCGGCCTCCCGCGTGGATGCGGAACGCCGTGGTGGGGACGTGGTGGTAGGTGAAGCGGCACTCGAGGCGGAAGGGCCCGTGTTGCACCGCGTGCTCCACACTCAGCGGGGTAGGGGAGAAGTAGTCCTCGAAGTGCTTCGCGTTGGGGCTCGCGCCGCGCTCCTCGATGAGGCACTCCATGCCCGCCGCGAGGTGTCCCTCCCAGAGTCGTCGGGTGATGCTCGGGTGCGCGAGCAGCTCCAGCTTCCGCTTCAGGACGAAGAAGGAGAAGTAGCCCAGGCTCTCCAGGCCCGAGGAGTGGTCCGCGTGCAGGTGCGTGAGGGCCACGGCGCTGACGCGATCCGCGTCCAGCGGCATGCCCGTGGAGAGCGAGGCCTCGCGCATCATCTTGCGGATGGGGTGCGGACAGTCCACCAGCAGCACCTGTCCCTCTGCTTCCACCGCGAGGCAGGACGAGTAGTGCAGCGCGGAGAAGGCATCGCCGACGCCCAGGGGAATGAAGGAGAGGCTCATGGTGTGCTCGGAGCGGTCGCGGCCAGTCGCTCGCGCAGCTTCGCGAGGACGGCGGGTGGGCAGTGGGGGGAGACATCCTCGCCGCGCGCGAGCCGGGCCTTGAGCGCGCTGCTGCTGACCTCGGCCAGGTGCGCCTCGGCGGGGAGGAAGAGGGTGGACAGCTCGGGGGCGAGCGCGCGGTTGTGCTGGGCCAGCTCCGTCTCGAACTGCGCATCGGTGGCGCCGCGCACGCCGCGCAACAGCACCGTGGCGCCCATGGCTCGGGCGAGATCCACGATGAGTCCCTCGGTGTGCATCACGCTGACGTTGGGGTGCAGCGTGACGGCCTCGCGCACCAGCGCCACACGCTCCTCGGCAGAGAGCAGCGTGTGCTTGGCCGGATTGACGGCCACCACGACGACGACATGCGCGAAGAGCCGCACCGCCTGACGGATGACGGACAGGTGCCCGGCGGTGACGGGGTCGAAGCTTCCGGCGTACAGGGCGATGGTCATGACGAGACCTCGGTGAGCGCAGCGGGTTCCGAGTCCAAGTCCGCGGGGAAGGCGACGGCCACATAGGCCGCGGCCAAGGCGCACAGCCCGGCGGAGAGCATGAAGTGCAGCGGATAGCCGAGCGCCTGCGCACCGAAGCCACTCAGCGCCGCCGCGCCGCCCGTGGCCACCACCACGAGCGAGGCCTGCACGGTGTAGTCGGTGGCGGCGTGGTCGGGCCGGCACACGTCCATCATCGCGGTGAAGAGCGCGGCGGTGGCCATGCCGCTGGCCAGATGCTCCAGTCCACACGCGGCGGTGAGCAGCGGAAGGGGCGCGCCACGCCACGCCACCGCCGCGTAGAGCCCGACGGCGACGGCCTGGGTCGTGCCGAAGAGGAGCAGCGCGCGCCGACGTCCCAGCCGCGCCACGAGCGCGCCACCGCCCAGTGCCCCGAGCAGTCCCGCGGAGAACCCCACGCCACCGAGCATCCACCCGATGTCCGAGAGCGACAGTCCCGAGTCCACCAGGAACGTGCGGAGCATGCCCGTGGCCAGCGACTCGCCCGCCTTGTAGAGCACGAGCAGCGCCACCCATGCGGCGGCTCCCGGACGCTTCAGCCACCAGCGCAGGCCCGGCGCGGCGCGTGGCGGCGGCTCGGAAGGCGGCTCACGGAACAGCGCGATGGGCACCGTGGCCGCGAGCAACAGCGCACCCATCCCCAGGAACGGCGCGCGCCACCCCGCCGCGTCGAACACGAGGAGCATCGCGCCGCCGCCCACAATCATGCCGAGTCGGTAGCCCGCGACCTGGATGCCATTACCCCAGCCGCGCTCCGCGGGCGTGAGCAGCTCCACCGCGAGCCCGTCCGTGGCCACGTCCTGTGTGGCGGCCAACAGGTTGGTGCCGAGCACCGCCGCGAGAATCCACCGCATGCTCACGCCGCCCTCGGGAAGCCCGAGCGCGAGCATCACACCCACCGTCAGCAGTTGCAGCGGCAGGATGTAGCCCCGCCGCCGCCCCATCCGCGTCGAGCCGTATCGGTCGAAGAGGGGCGAGTAGAGGAACTTGAGCGCCCACGGCAGCGCGAGCAGGTGCGTCAGCCCAATCTCCGGCAGCGACAGCCCCTGCTTGCGCAGCAGCACGGGCAGGGCCTGGGTGAAGAATCCGTACGGCAGTCCTTGGGACAGATAGAGGCTGGAGAGCAGCCCCAACTTCGCGGGCGTCTTCATGCGTCCTCCTTCTCGGTCGCGGCGTCGAGCAGCCCCGCCGCCATTCGCTTCACGGTCCCCGCCGCGGAGCCCGCGGGCACCAGGTCCGGTGCGCTCGCGGCCAGCACGAAGTAGCCCTGCACCGCGGCGAACAACCCCGCCGCCACCGCGCGCGCGCGTCGCTTCCCGGTGATTGCGGCGACCAGGGACTCCAACTGCGCGAGGTCCGCTCGCACCACGTCCTCGTAGACCGCGCGCACCTCGGGCTGGCGGATGGCCTCCGCGCTGATGGTCACCCAGCCCGCCACCGCCGCGGGATCCGCGTCCGCGCCCGTCGCGAGGAAGCCCTCGATGAAGGCCTCCACCCGCGCGCGCTCATCCCCGGGCCGTGCCTTCGCGAGCCGCCGTGCCACGCGTGCGCGAGCCGTCTCCGCGAGCTGTGCCACCAGCGTCAGGAGGATCTCCTGCTTGTCCTTGAAGTGATAGTGCACCAGGCCCGCGCTGAGCCCCGCCGCCTTCGCGATTTCGTTCACCGAGGCCCGCTCGTAGCCGCGCTCCGCCATCACGCGCAGCAGTCCGGTGACGATTTGCTGTCGGCGCTCCTCGGTGTTGGTCGGGCGAGGCATGAGGTCTCGTTTATTGGTTGTGTGACCAACTTATAAACGAGGCCCGCCGGGCCGTCAACGTGGGCTCGGGACGCGGCGGTCAGTGGGGCGGCACGCCGATGCTCAGGGGCGTCTGGCGGGCGGTGATGAGCGCCTGGATGCCCGCGTCCACCAACTCGGGCACTTCGAGCGTGGGGAAGTGGCTGCGCGCGGGCAGCTTCAGGACGTGGAAGCCGGGGTGCTCGGCGCCGAAGGCGACCTGGGCCGTGAGGTAGTCGGCGTCATCGGGCTGCGCGTACAGGTGCAGGGCCTCCACGTCTGGACCCAACGTGGCCAGCATGCGCAGGGGAGAGGTCTCCTGCGCGTAGGCGGCGCCAATCTCCCGCGCGGCGCGGGCCCACATCTCTTCTCCGAACGCGCCCATGACGTCGCGCACGTAGCGGAGGACCTCGGGGCGCTCGACGCCCTCGGTCCACAGGCGGAACAGCCCTTCGCGCGCGGCGGTCCATCGGTCGGTCATCAGCTCGCGTAGCGCGGAGTGGAAGCGCGCGGGAGGGGTCGTGACGAGCCAGTCGAGCAGCACCAGCTTGGGGATGCGCTCCGGCCCCAGTCGTCTGCGCAGCTCCAGGGCCCACCAGCCCGCATGCGACAGCGCCACGGGCACCACCTGCTGGGCGCCGCTCGCGTCGAGCAGCACGCGCAGGTCCTCGAGGACGGTGCCGTTGTCGAAGTCGGGGACCACCTGCTCGGAGTCACCGTGCCCGCGCAGGTCCATGCAGAGCAGGCGGCGGTGCGCGGAGGCGAGCGGGACGAGGGGCTGGAAGACCGCCCGGGTGGTGCACCAGGCAGGGAGGAGGAGCAGGGCGGGCTCGCCGTGTCCTACGTCATCGAAGCGCAGGCGTGCACCGCCGCTGGAGAGCACCTCGGGCATGACCGTTCCCCTCGCGCAAGGTCGTCCCGATTCATCTGGGGACGCGCCGTCCGGCAGGCATGCGCGAGCGGACGGCGCGGCGCGCGGACGGCTAGAAGGACAGCAGCGTCTTCACCTTCTCCATGCCCAGGCGGCGCGGCCCCTCCAGGAAGTCGAGCGTGATGAGGAAGCTGAAGCCCACCAGCTCTCCGCCCAGCCGCGAGACGAGTCTCGCGGTCGCCTCGGCGGTGCCTCCGGTGGCCAGCACGTCATCCACCACGAGGATGCGCTCGCCCTGGAGGATGGCGTCCTCGTGCATCTCCACGCCGTCCGCGCCGTACTCCAGCGAGTAGCGCTCGACGATGGAGCGGTGGGGCAGCTTGCCGGGCTTGCGCGCGGGCACGAAGCCCGCGTCGAGCGCGAGCGCCATCGGGGCGCCCAGCAGGAAGCCGCGCGCCTCCACGCCCACCACCTTGGTGATGCGCTGGCCTCGGAAGGGCGCGCACATCGCATGGATGACCCGGCCGAACAGGCGAGGGTCCGCCAGCATGGGCGTGATGTCCTTGAAGGTGATGCCCGGCTTGGGGAAGTCCGGCACGTCGCGAAGGATGGCCTTCAAGTCGGAGACGAGCGTCAGGTCGGCGGTGGCGTTCATGGATGAAGCTCCGGAGTCGCGAAATGAAGCGGGCGCCTGTCCGCCCGCCCGCCCCAGGAGACGTTCGCCACGCGGCGCGGATTCGCACTGAGAGTGCGTCCTTGGCCGAGAGGCCCGGCGAGCGCCGGTCCGCGGGCCAGCAGGAGGGCCCGGGGCGGGAGCGCGCGGTGGCGAACGAAGCGGGGACGGGACCGGGACATGGCGTGCGTTGATGGTCTCACAGCTTCGAGTCGGCGGACCGCATCTGCTGGCCGACGCATCGTTTTTTCCAGCGCGCGGGGCCGCCATCGCTGTGGTAAGCGAGGCGGTTCCCCCGGCCAAGGAGTCTGGGGCCTTGCCAGCCGTGCAAACCACCGCCGACATCCGAGACGCTCTCTCCCCGCAGGACGGGATCTGGCTTCGCGCCCTCAAGGCCGAGTGCCTGCCCATCACCTTCAAGAAAGGCCGTGAGGTGGCGGAGTCTCGCCGCGTCTTCGGCCTGCAGCGCGAGGGCGATCGCATTCGCGCCCAAGTCGCCGGCACCACCGGCGAGCGCTACGAAGTCATCTTGAACGTGGGGGACGGTAAAGCCACGTCCACCTGCACTTGCCCTGTGTGGAACACCTCCGGGCCTCACTGCGAGCACGTCGTCGCCGTGGCGTTGATCTACGCCGCGCGATTCCGTCCGCCCCCACCGCCGGCCCCGCGCGCTCCCGCGCCCCCGCCGCCCCCCGAGCCGGAGCCGTCCCCCGAGCCCGAGGAGGTGATGGAGGCCGAGGGCGAAGACCCCGCCGCCCTGCCACCCGGGATGGATCCGGTGACGCTGCCAGCGCTCGCGAAAGTCGAGAGCTGGCTGGGGCTGTCGTCCCTGCCGGACTACGAGTTCCTGTACCGCCTCGCGCCCGCCAACTCGGGGACGGGAGTGTCCAACGGCCGGCACTGGGTGCTGGACGTGCGCCGTCAGGACGCCCAGGCCAAGGGCCCGGTCCATGTGAAGCGCTTGCTGCAGGCCGGCTCGCGCATCGCGCCCGCGGACGAGCGCATCTTCATGGCGCTGTCGCGGCACGAGCACCGCTACGACTCGCGCATCGTCTTGTCCGACGAGGACCTGGTCGAGGTGCTGGACCTCCTGAAGGAGCGGCGGGTCATCTACCGCGGCACGGCGCTCCTCTTCATGGACACGCCGGTGCGGCCTCAAATCCATCTGGAGTCCCGTCCGGATGGCGCCACCGCGCGCATCGAGCTGCTCTTCCCGGACGCGACGAGCCTTCCCCTGAAGGACGTCATCCTGCTGGCGGGTCGCCGCACGTGGGTGGTCCAGGGGCAGAACCTGCACCCGGTGGAGCCGGACTTCCCGCCGCGCCTGCTGCGCAAGTGGCTCTTGGAGCCCACCATGGCGTTCCCGGCCGCGCAGCTGGACCGGGTGCTGACGTTCTTCGCCGCGCACCTGCCGCGCTTCCGGATGTCGCTGAAGGCGGACGACATCGACGTGGACGAAGGGGTGGAGCCTCACTTCGTGCTGACGCTGGAGGGCGCCGCCGAGCGCGCCCGCGTGCAGCTCGCCGCGCGCTATGGCCAGACGACGGTGGCGGTGTCTCCCACGGCCACGCATCTGGGCTACGCCAGCGGCGTGGGCGCCGAGAGCCGCAAGCTCTACCGTCGCCGGGAGGACCTGGAGCGCGCCGCCGGCAAGCTGCTCTTGGACATGGGGCTGCGCTACGACGTGCCGGGTCACGCCTTCGAGGCGACCGGTGACATCGCGCTGGAGTTCTGGGCGCGAGGTCTGGCCGGGCTCCCCGAGGACTGGGAGCGCTTCGGCGTGCAGGCGCCCAAGGTGCGTCTGCGCCCCAAGCTCAAGCCGCGCATCCGCGTGGGCATGAGCGGCGTGCAGTGGTTCGACCTGGATGCCGAGTTCGTCACGGACGACCAGGCGGTGGACCTGGGCGCGGTGCGCATGTGGCTCGACTCGGGCCGGCGCTTCGTGCCCCTGAAGGACGGCTCCTTCGCGGAGGCGGACGTCGCGGAAATCAAGCGCGTGGCCGACATCCTGGAGGAGGCGGGCGCCATGCCGGGCCGCACCCGCACGCGGCTGCCGCTGCATCAGGCCGTCGCGTTGGACCTGCTGGCCGACCTGGGCGAGTTCACCGAGGTCGAGGTCAAGGCCCGTCAGGCCATGCTCGCGCTGCGCGAGTCGGCGGGCGTGCCCAAGGTCGGGGTGCCCGAGGGACTCAACGCCACGCTGCGCCACTATCAGGAGTCTGGCCTGTCCTGGCTCTGGTTCCTGCGTCGCCACGGCCTGTCCGGCATCCTCGCGGACGACATGGGTCTGGGTAAGACGGTCCAGTCGCTCAGCCTCATGCAGAAGGTGTCCAACGAGGAGGGCAAGAAGCCGTCGCTCGTGGTCGCGCCCACCAGCGTGCTCGCCAACTGGGAGCGCGAGGCGGAGCGCTTCACACCAGGCCTCAAGTGCATGGTGTGGCACGGGCAGGACCGCAAGGAGCGCGCCGAGGACCTCAAGGGCATGGACCTGGTCCTCACCTCCTACGCCCTGGTGCGCCGCGACCTGGAGCAGCTCTCCCAGGTGGGCTTCCGCTACGTCGTCCTGGACGAGGCCCAGAACATCAAGAACGCGGACAGCGCCACCGCGCAGGCCTGCAAGGCGCTGCCCAGCGAGACGCGTCTGGCCCTCACGGGTACGCCGCTGGAGAACCGGCTGTCGGAGCTGTGGAGCATCTTCGACTTCCTCATGCCGGGCTTCCTCGGCAGCGCGGAGGGCTTCAGCGACCGGTACGAGCAGCCCATCCAGGTGGCCAACGATCCGGGCGTGAAGGACCGGCTGCGCCGCCGCATCCAGCCCTTCATCCTGCGCCGTCTGAAGACGGAGGTGGCCAAGGACCTGCCGCCCAAGACGGAGAGCGTCGCGTGGTGCGAGATGGAGCCGGGCCAGGCCGCGCTCTACCGCGAGGTGCTGGAGGAGAGCCGCCGCAAGGTGAACGAGTCCATCGAGAAGGTGGGCTTCAAGCGCAGCCGCGTCTCCATCCTCGCCGCGCTGATGCGGCTGCGGCAGGTGTGCTGTGATCCGCGCCTGCTGAAGCTGCCCCCCGGCACGCTGATGCCGTCGAGCGCGAAGCTGGAGCGCTTCCTCCAACTGGTGGAGGACCTGGTGGCCGAGGGCCATCGCGCGCTCGTCTTCAGCCAGTTCACGGAGATGCTGGAGCTGTTGAAGGGCGAGGCGGACAAGCGCGGCCTGCGCTACCTCTACCTGGACGGTCGCACCAAGGACCGCATGGGCAAGGTGGACGAGTACAACCGGCCGGACGGACCGCCCCTGTTCTTCATCAGCCTCAAGGCGGGCGGCACCGGCCTCAACCTCACGGCCGCCGACTACGTCATCCACTTCGACCCGTGGTGGAACCCCGCCGTCGAGGACCAGGCCACGGACCGTACCCACCGCATCGGTCAGACGCGCGCCGTCATCAGCTACAAGCTGATTACCCGCGGCACCGTGGAGGAGAAGATCCTCAGCCTCCAGCGTCGCAAGCGCGACCTGGCGGCGGGGGTACTCGGCGGGGACGGAGACGAAGCCGGCCGCAGCCTCACCGAGCAGGACATCCAGGAACTGTTCACCGAAGTGTAAGCAAGTAGGCGCAAGGAGGGTCGGGCTCTCGACGGAGCCCGACCTCCCCCCCGCCTTCCCGTCCAGCCCCACACCCGAACGCCTGTGCAGTGTCAGAGGGACCTGTTAGGGTGTTCAGTGCCAGGGCCGTCGTTTTGGACCACGGAGGGCGCTCGTGCTGCTGGGGCTTCGCATTTCGAACGTGGCGGTGATCGAGGAGGTGGAGGTGGCGTTCGGAGCCGGCCTCACTGTCCTCACGGGTGAGACAGGGGCGGGCAAGTCCATCCTCGTGGATGCACTGGGCCTGCTGCTCGGGGGCCGCGCGGATGCGGACGTCATCCGGGCCGGGTGTGAGGACGCGGCGGTGGAGGGCGTCTTCGCCCGCACGCCCGCGTTGGCCGCGCGCCTGGAGGAACTGGGGATGCCAGACCTCGGAGAAGAGGTGCTGGTCCGCCGCGTCCTCGGGCGCTCGGGCCGGGGCAAGTGCTACGTCAACGGTGGCCTGGTGACCGTGGGCATGTTGGCGAAGCTCACCCGGGGAATGGTGGACATCGCCGGGCAGCACGAGCACGTCAGCCTCTTCGACGCGGGGCTGCACCGCGTCCTCTTGGATCGCTACGGCAAGCTGGAGGAGCCGCTCGCGGCGTACCTGCTGGAGCACGCGAACCTGCGCGAGGTGGATGCGCGCATGGAAGCGCTCGGCGGGGACGAGGCCAAGGTGCGCGAGCGCGTGGAGTTCCTGCGCTTCCAACTCGATGAAATCACCCGGTTGGAGCCGGAGGCCGGCGAGGACGTGGCCCTGGACGCCGAGCGCCGCCGACTGGGAGGCGCGGAGAAGCTCAAGCGGCTGTCGGCCGAGGCGGAGTTGTTGGTGTCCGGCGAGGAGCACTCGGCCGTGGAGACGGTGGGGCGCGCGCTGGGGCTGGTGCACGAGGCGGTGAAGTGCGACGCCGCGCTCGCTCCGGTGGCCCAGTCGCTGAGCACGGCGCTGTCGGAGTTGGAGGAGGCGCAGCGCCGCCTCAACCGCTACAGCGGAGGCCTGGAGTCGGATCCATCGCGGCTGGCGGACGTGGAGGAGCGGCTGGACGCGCTCAAGCGGCTGTGCCGCAAGCACGGCGTGGCCCTGGACGGCGTGCTCAAGAAGCGGAGCGAGCTGGAGGCGGAGCTGGGCACGCTGGAGAATCGCTCGGAGGTCCTGGAGGAGCTGTCGGACGAGCGGCGTCGGGTGGAGGACCGGGCGCGCAAGGCCGCGGTGTTGCTGTCCAAGGCCCGCGCGGCGAGCGCGGTGCGCTTCTCCGCCCAGGTGCGCGACGGGCTGGGTGGACTGGCCATGGGCAAGGCCGCCTTCGAGGTGCGGGTGACGCCCGGGACGGCGCTCCGTCCGGACGGCATGGACGACGTGGAGTTCTTCTTCAGCGCCAACCCAGGGGAGCCGCCGCGGCCCTTGGCTCGGGTGGCGTCGGGCGGTGAGGCGAGCCGTCTGCTCCTGGCCCTCAAGCGGGCGCTGGCGGACAGCGACGGGTGCGGCTGCTACGTCCTGGACGAGGCGGATGCGGGCGTGAGCGGCGCCATCGCGGACGTGGTGGGCCGGATGATTCGCGAGGTGGGCTCTCACCGGCAGGTGCTCTGCATCACCCACTTGCCCCAGGTGGCGGCCTACGCGGACGCGCACCTGCTCATCCGCAAGGGGCTCAAGGGCGAGCGCACCGTGTCCGAGGTCGTCCCGCTGGCGGCGGGGGCCGAGCGCACGCGGGAGCTGGCGCGGATGATGTCGGGCATGGAGGTGACGCGCGAGGCGATGGGCGCCGCCGAGGCCCTGGTCCGCTCGGCGCATCGCGCCCTGCCTCCGCGCGCGCGACGCGAGACAGGACCCGAGGGAGGACCTCGGGGACGTCTGCGTCGGACCGCCTGACCTGGGAGGGGGGTATGAACGGACTTCCAGAAAAAGTCGTTCAGGGGCCCGCAAGCTGTTTCGCGTCCTTGCCCCATTAGGATGGCTCACATAGCATCCCGGGTGTGTCCAGCACCGCAGGGCAGACCGCGGCCCCCCATCATAAAGTGATCTCCGCAGGCCTGACGGACGTCGGGCGCAAGCGCACGCACAACGAGGACAGCTTCCTCATTGACGATGAGCTTCAGCTCTACGTCGTGGCGGACGGCATGGGTGGGCACGCGGGTGGTGGCACCGCGTCGCGCATCGCCGTCGAGACCATCGACAAAGAGCTGCGGCGCGCCAGAGAGAGCAAGGACAACCCGTTCATCACGGTCCCCAACCTCCAGGACTCGCCCATCCCCGAGTCGCTGCGCACCGCCGTGGAGAAGGCGTGTCTGGCCATCTTCACGACGGCTCAGGAGGACGCGCGGCTGTCCGGCATGGGCACCACCGTCATCTCCTTGGTGGTCCGTGACGGCCACGCCTTCTTCGCGCACGTGGGCGACAGTCGCGCCTACCTCGTCCGTGGGGACCTCATCCAGCAGATCAGCGAGGACCACTCGCTGGTCAATGAGCAGATCAAGGCTGGGATGATTACCCCCGAGGAGGCGAAGCACTCCCGGTACAAGAACATCATCACCCGCTCCGTCGGATTCGAGGAGGAGGTGCAGGTGGACGTCATGGGCCTGGTGTCCGAGCCCGGCGACGTCTTCCTGCTGTGCTCCGACGGGTTGGCGAACATGTTGGAGGACAGGGAGATTCACGAGGTCGTCGCGCAGTCCGCCTCGTTGGATGACGCCCCCAAGCGCCTCATCGAGTTGGCCAACGAGCGCGGCGGAGACGACAACATCACCGTCATCGTCGTGCGCGTGGCGGCGTGAAACTCCGTCAGTCACATGTCCCTGGGGACCTCCCCCGGGTCTGTTGACCTTGACACTCTCGGAACACGGATGGTAGCTGCCCAAACGTTTCCACCATCGGCAAAATGCCGATGGGGCGACGAAGCGCTCGGGGTGGTGCGGTGGGGGGAGGTGTTGCGCGCGAGGAGAGCGACATAGCTTCTCGCGGCTGATGTCCCACGCGGAGTAGAGACTCACAGGGAGCTGTCCGTGGCGAAAAAGTCCTTCACCCTGATGGTGATCCCGGATCACGACGCTCCGGTGAAGCGCTACACCATCCAGCGCTCCTGGCTCACGCAGGTGGCCATGGGCGTGATGCTGGTGGTGGGCCTGGGAGTCGCGGGAAGCATCCACTACTTCCAGGTGGCGGCGGACGCGTCCGAGAACCGCATCCTCCGGGATGAGAACCTCACGCTCCGCTCCCAGCTGAAGTCCGTGCGGGAGCGCATCGAGCACATCGGCTCCACGCTGGACCGGGTGGAGCGGTTCGACCAGAAGCTGCGCGCCGTCACGCTCCTGTCAGACCCTCAGCGCAATCTGGCCATGGGCCCCACCGAGCCCGAGGCGGGCACGGCGCAGGCCACGGACACGCAGTTCACGCAGCTCACCACCACCGAAACGCCCAAGGCGATGATGGGGCGGTTGGACCGGTTGAGCGCGGAGGCCACGCGGCAGGAGCAGAGCCTCCAGGAGCTGCAGGCCTACTTCCAGGACCAGAAGTCGATGCTGGCCTCCACTCCGTCCGTCTGGCCCGCGCGGGGTTGGGTGACCAGTGACTTCGGTCAGCGGTTGGATCCGTACACGGCGGATCGCGTGATGCACGCGGGCCTCGACATCGCGGCGGAGCACGGCAAGGAAGTGCACGCGCCGTCGGATGGCACGGTGGTGTTCGCGGGCCTCGAGGGCGGGTATGGCAACGTCATCGTCATCGACCACGGCTATGGCATCAAGACGCGCTACGGCCACCTGTCCAAGCTGATGGTGAAGGCCGGCGACCGCGTGAAGCGCGGCGCGCTGATCGCGGCGGTGGGCAACACGGGCCGCTCCACGGGTCCCCACCTGCACTACGAAGTCCGCGTGAACGGCATCCCGCAGAACCCGCGCAAGTTCATCCTGGAGGAGTAGTCCTCCTGTGGCATCCCGGGCGCGCGGGAGTCGCGCGCCGGGCCCCCGTCCCTCGGGCCTTACGCGGGCGGGATGAAGGCGTCCAAGTGGATGCGCCGGTGCTGGAGCCCCTGGGCTCGCCCCGAGCGCTCCATGACGTAGGCCCGCTCCAACTCGCCCCAGAGCAGCGGCCCCAGCACCTGCCAGTGCGAGGGCTGATCCACGGTCAGCTCCAGGAGCGCCACGGTGTAGTCCGGCGCGTCCTCGGCGGAGGCCCCTTCGGGCAGGGCCTTGCGCGCGTCCTGGATGAGGCGCTCGCGCGTGGTCGCCCCCATGGACGCGTCCACCGTGAGCTGTGAGGTGGGGACGAGGAGGGCCGCGAAGGCATCTGGCTGGACGCGGACCACCTTGGCTCCCGGGTACTGCGCCGCGAGTGAGCGCGCGGTGGCCGCGAGCAGCGCGTCGCCGGCGGGGAAGCCGAACTTCGCGTTGAAGCGGATCAGCTCTCGGACATCGGCGATGACCGCGCCCACGCGCCACCCATCATGGTGGGCGTGGGTGGACAGGTCGAACTCCTCCTTGAGGAGCGCGCCCTGGGTGAGCGCGAGCACATGGAAGGCGCCCGTGCGCGGATCCGGCTGACCCCGCCGCTGTTGCTCGGCGGTGATGAGCTCCGCGGCCGCGGCCTGCACCGACTCTTGGGGACGGCCGGGCCGCACGGAGCGGGGGAAGAGGGAGATGAGCGCCGTGGCGCTGGCGTCGTCGAGCGGGTAGGGCATCGTGGGGCCTCTCTATCGCGGCGGGAGTCGAAGCGCAGGGGCTCAGCGCATGCGGTGCGCGGTGACGGTCACCTCGTCGCGGTCGTGGTAGAGCTGCCGGACCAAGATGCCCTCCCAGCCGCCCTCCCCCGCGAGCGTGTGGCGCACGCGCATCAGCAGGGGGTTCTTGTCCTTCATGGGCAGCTTGATGTTGGCCACCAGATGGTGCGCCCACCCGCGGCGCCCCCACTTGGCCAAGAGCTGAGCCACCTCCAGGGGACGCCACGCCATGTCGCAGAAGAGCCAGTCCACCGGCTCCTCCGGGGCGTAGGCGAAGGCGCTCTCCTGCATGTGCCGCACGCGCGGGTGCGAGGTCAGCTCCGGCATGAGCTTCGCCGGATCCACCGCCACCACGCGCGCGCCTCGGGAAACGAGCCGCTGCGTCCACCCGCCGGGCGCGGCGCCCAGGTCCACGCAGACGTCGCCTCGGCCGGGCTCGAAGGCCAGCCCATCCAGAGCCTCCTCCAGCTTCATTGCCGCGCGAGACGGAGACTCCCCCGCGCGCTTCATTCGCCGCCGTCCGCCCGGAGCCAGCGACAGCGCCTCGCTCGCGGCCACGGCGCCCACCACGACGCCCTCGGGTGCCACGCAAAGCCCCACCAGCAGGGCGCCCGCCTCCCGCGCGCGCTGCTCGTCATCCAGTAGCCGATCCGCTGGGAGCTGCGCCCGCACGGCCGCCTCCAAGGCCTCCGCCCGGGCCGCCTGGGTGTTGCCCCGAGGGGTGTCCGGCGTGAAGGCCTGCACCACCCACGGCCCTCGGGTGGACAGCGCGGCCACGGCCCGCGCCGCCGCTTGCGCCACGGCCTCGGGAGTCCCCTCCAGCAGCGGGGTCACCACCCGGTGCCCCGCGCGCGCGAACGCGGGCTTCAACCCGGGGGCGCCGTCGCTCTCCACCAGGGCCTCGCCCAGCAGCCGGGGCTGCACGCCGGCCCAGGCCAGCTCCTCGTAGAGATGCGCCTCGAAGCCTGCTCGGCACGTCCACAGCCACCGGCCCGGGCGAGGCGCCAGGAGGTGTGGGGGCATGGCGGGCATCCGCGCCCGAGGTGGGATGGAGGGGGCTGCGGGCGGGGGGACTGGGGCTCGGGCGGCCGGAGGTCGGCCAGCGGGGCCTCGAGAGGGGCGGGGGGCAGATGGCCGGTCCGACCGGCGGCGTTGATTTCTGTGAGGGGACATTGCGTGCGCTCGGTTCCGCTTTACTCTGTGCCGCCGCGTACTGGGCGGCCAGCCGAGTGGAGTTTTTGGGGGACGCCCGTGGTTCTGATGGTTTACATCCGGTTCTCCCTTACATCTCCTGGGACTTCCCTTCACTCGCCGCCGTCCTCCGTGGATTCACCGGTGAGAGAGTCGAACGCATGATTGAATGGACGCTGAAGAAGCTCATCGGTACCAAGAATGAGCGCGAGCTCAAGAAGGCCCGGGCGAAGGTCATCCGGGTCAACGAGCTCGAGAGCCGGATGAAGGCCCTTTCGGACGAGGACTTCCCTCGCGAGACGGCCCGGATGAAGCAGGAAATCCAGAACGGCCGCTCCCTGGACGACACGATGTTCGAGGCGTTCGCGCTCACGCGCGAGGCTGCCCGGCGCGTCATCGGCCAGCGCCACTACGACGTTCAGCTCATCGGCGGCATGTTCCTGCACGAGGGCTGCATCGCGGAAATGCGCACCGGTGAAGGCAAGACGCTCACCGCCACGCTGCCCAGCTACCTCAACGCGCTGTCGGGCCGCGGCGTGCACGTCGTGACGGTCAACGACTACCTCGCCCGCCGCGACGCCGAGTGGATGGGCCGCGTCTACCGCTTCCTGGGCATGACGACGGGCTGCGTGCTGCACGAGCTGAACGACAAGCAGCGCCAAGAGTCGTACCGCGCGGACATCACCTACGGGCAGAACAACGAGTTCGGCTTCGACTACCTGCGCGACAACATGAAGTTCCGCTTGCAGGACTACGTCCAGCGCGAGCTGAACTACGCCATCGTGGACGAGGTGGACTCCATCCTCATCGACGAGGCCCGCACGCCGCTCATCATCTCGGGCCCCACTGAGGACAGCACGGACAAGTACTACCGGGTGGATCAGGTCATCCCCGGCCTCGTCCCGGACCAGGACTACACCCTGGATGAGAAGCACCGCGCGGTGGCGCTCACGGACGACGGCATCGAGAAGCTCCAGAAGCGCCTGAGCGTCGGCAACCTGTACGACCCCGGTGAGATCGAGACGCTCCACCACGTGGAGCAGGCCCTGCGCGCGCACACGCTCTACAAGCGCGACAAGGACTACGTGGTGAAGGACGGCGAGGTGATGATCGTCGACGAGTTCACCGGCCGCCTCATGCCGGGCCGGCGCTGGTCGGACGGTCTGCACCAGGCCATCGAGGCCAAGGAGGGCGTGAAGATCGAGAACGAGAACCAGACGCTCGCCACGGTCTCGTTCCAGAACTACTTCCGCATGTACTCCAAGCTGTCCGGCATGACGGGCACCGCGGATACGGAGGCCGAGGAGTTCGCCAAAATCTACAACCTCGACGTGCGCGTCATCCCGACCAACCGGGGCCTGGTCCGGCAGGATCAGCAGGACGTGGTCTACAAGACCGAGCGCGAGAAGTTCGAGGCGGTCGCCGAGCAGATCGAGGAGCTCCACAAGGCGGGCCAGCCGGTGCTCGTGGGCACGGTGTCCATCGCCAAGAGCGAGGTGGTGGCCAACTTCCTCAAGAAGCGGGGCGTGCCGCACAACGTCCTCAACGCCAAGGCGCACCAGCGCGAGGCGGACATCGTGGCGCAGGCGGGCCGCAAGGGCGCGGTGACCATCTCCACGAACATGGCCGGCCGCGGAACGGACATCCTCCTGGGCGGCAACGCCGAGATCATGGCGAAGGCCGCCATGGGCGCGCCCCCCGAGATGCCGCAGCCCGTGGAGGGCCAGGCGTTGGACCTCACCGGCTACCAGCAGGCGCTGGCGGACTGGGAGAAGACCTTCGCGGAGACGAAGCAGAAGTTCGAGGAGCAGACCAAGGCGGAGCGCGCCGAGGTGATGTCGGCCGGTGGCTTGTTCATCATCGGCACCGAGCGCCACGAGTCGCGCCGCATCGACAACCAGCTGCGCGGCCGCGCGGGTCGCCAGGGTGATCCGGGCGCCAGTCGCTTCTTCCTGTCGCTCGAGGACGACCTGATGCGCATCTTCGGGTCCGAGCGCATCCAGGGCCTCATGGAGCGCCTGGGCATGGAAGAGGGCGAGGTCATCGAGCACATCTGGCTGTCGCGGGCCATCGAGAGCGCGCAGAAGCGGGTCGAGGGCCACAACTTCGACATCCGCAAGAACCTGCTCGAGTACGACGACGTGATGAACCAGCAGCGCCGCACCATCTACAAGCTGCGGCGTCAGGTGCTCGCGGCGGGCGCGGGCATGCCGCTGGTCGAGTACGAGGAGGACCCCAAGACGCGGGTCAAGTCGCGCTCGGAGCGCACGGTGAGCTGGGCGGACTTCCGCGAGTTGGTGCTCGACGCGGTGGAGGACGTCATCGTCTCACTGACGGACACCTACGCGCCCACGCGCAGCTCGGACAGCTGGGACGTCGTGTCGCTCCAGAACGCCGTGAAGGAGTCCTTCAACCTGGAGATGGAATTCGGCGGCACGGGCAACCGCGAGGAACTCCAGGAGCAGATCTACCAGGCGGCCGAGAAGATCTTCGTCGAGCGCGAGAAGGAGTTCGGCGAGGACTTCATGCGCTTCCTGCAGTACCGCTACCTGGCCACCATCGATCAGCTCTGGAAGGACCACCTGCTGGCCATGGACCACCTGCGCCAGGGCATCGGCCTGCGCGGCTACGGCCAGAAGGACCCGAAGCAGGAGTACAAGAAGGAAGGCTACGAGGGCTTCATCCAGATGCTCGGGGCCATCAAGACCCAGTTCGTCAGCCAGATGATGCGGGTGCAGGCCCGCTCGGCGTCGAGCGCGGCCGAGGAGGCTGCCCGCATCCAGAAGCAGTTGGCCCAGCAGCAGAAGAAGGCCGTGGAGGGCCGCGGCGACGCCGAGGGCCGTCTGGACGAGGCGAGCGTCGCTGCCGCTGCTCGCCCGGCCGCCGCCAAGGCCGACGGGCCGCGCGTGGGCCGCAACGACCCCTGCCCCTGCGGCAGTGGCCGGAAGTACAAGAAGTGCCACGGCGCCGCCGAGGCCAGCGTCTAGCGGACTCGTGGTGAAGCAGTTTCCGGCGCGGTCGCCCTCCTTCCAGGGAGTGGAGGCCGCGCCGGTTGTCTTCCAGATGGCGGACTTGGCTGGAAGCGGAGCCGCCGGGCAGGGTGGGGCGTCCGTGCCCGGACGTGGGGGCTTGCGAAGCTTGCGCCCCATGTGAGGGTTCTGTTAAGGACCCCGCGCCCTGGAGGATCGGGGTGGGGCGCAAGCCCCAGGACCAACAAGCGGTACCTACTTCACACACGCACGTACCGGCCACCGGTGCTCTCGCGGGTGAGGCACCACCTTTCGGGGTGGAGCCTCCTTCTCGGAGCGACGGCCGGATTCACTCGGGCGTGGCGGAACAACCGGAGCGTAGACACATGGAAACGACGCAGGATACGCAGACCCAGGCGCAGGCCATGGCCGCCGCGAGCGGCATCACGATGCGGCAGCTCCTGGAGGCCGGCGTTCACTTCGGCCACCAGACGAAGCGCTGGAACCCGAAGATGAAGCCGTACATCTTCGGTGCCCGCAACGGCATCTACATCATCGACCTGCAGAAGACCGTGACGATGGCCCGGGCGGCCTTCCGCTTCGTGGCGGACATCACGGCGCGCGGTGGCTCGGTGCTGTTCGTCGGGACGAAGAAGCAGGCGCAGGACGTCATCCGCGAGGAGGCGCTGCGCGCCGGTCAGTTCTTCGTCACCAGCCGTTGGCTGGGTGGCACGCTGACCAACTTCAAGACCATCAAGCAGGGCATCGACCGGCTGAAGACCCTGGAGAAGATGGCCGAGGACGGGACCTTCGAGCGCCTCCCCAAGAAGGAGGTCGCCGCGCTGGACCGTGAGCGCGAGAAGCTCGAGAAGAACCTGGGCGGCGTGAAGGAGATGTCGAAGCTGCCCCGCTGCGTCTTCGTTATCGACCCGAAGAAGGAGCACATCGCCATCCACGAGGCCACCCGCCTGGGTATCCCGGTCATCGGCCTGGTGGACACGAACTGCGACCCGGACGGCATCGACTTCGTCATCCCGGGCAACGACGACGCCATCCGCTCCATCAAGCTCTTCACCTCGAAGATCGCCGACGCCTGCCTCGAGGGTGGCGCCCGCTACCGCGCCTCTGGCGCCGCCGAGCGCGACGAGCAGGAGGAGCGCGAGGGCCGTGATGACCGCCGCGACCGCGACGACCGTCGGGGTCCGCGCCGGGGTGGTGACCGCGATCGCCGCGGCGGTGACCGTGGCGGCGACCGCCGGGGTCCGCTCGTGGAGATGAAGGGCGCGCCGGTTGCGGCCGAGCCCGTGGCCACCGAGGGTGAGGGCGGTCAGGGCGGCGAGTAATCGTCCCCCTCTCCACCTGAAGTTCCCGGAGTCGGCCGGGCGGCAACCGCGAGGGCCTGCTGCCTGGCCGTCTCCATTTTTCGTTCCGTATCAGTCGTCTTGAACCTGATTGCTCCGCGCATGGCGCATGGCGTCGTGGCACCGCGGAGGCTGGAGAAGAACATGGCCGAGGTCAGCGCCCAGATGGTGAAGGAGCTCCGCGAGCGGACCGGCGCGGGCATGATGGACTGCAAGAAGGCGCTCGCCGAGACGGGCGGCGACTTCACCAAGGCGGAGGAGTGGCTTCGCAAGAAGGGCATCTCCCGCGCCGCCGGCAAGGAAGGCCGCGTGGCGGCCGAGGGTCTCATTGGCAGCTACATCCACAGTGGCCGCATCGGCGTCCTCGTGGAGGTCAACTGTGAGACGGACTTCGTTGCCCGCAACGACGACTTCCAGGACCTGGTGAAGGACGTGGCGATGCAGATCGCCGCGGCCAACCCCAAGTACGTCCGCCGCGAGGAAGTCCCCGCCGCCGCGATGGAGAAGGAGAAGGAGATCCAGCGCGAGCTGCTCAAGCAGCAGGGCAAGCCCGAGGCGATGCTGGAGAAGATCCTCGTGGGCAAGATGGAGAAGTACTACGAGCTCGTCTGCCTGGTGGATCAGCTCTGGGTGAAGGACGACAAGAAGAAGGTCGGTGACATGATCACCGAGCGCGCGGCCAAGATTGGCGAGAAGGTCTCCGTGCGCCGCTTCACCCGCTACGAGGTGGGTGAGGGCATCGAGAAGAAGAAGGACGACCTGGCCGCCGAGGTCGCCAAGACGCTGGGCCAGGCCTAAGCGCCCGTCTCACCCGTCGTCGTGCCGAGGGCCGCGTGCGCCGGCTCCCTTTCAGGGAGCGGGGGCTCGCGGCCTTCGCTGTTCCAGGGGGCTGCTGGACCCCAGGCGCAAGACAGCCAACGATGTGGGTGGCGGGGGAGACTCCATCGTTGATTGGGCGCGGGCCGGGCGATACAAGCGGTCGCGCATGCCAGACACGACCCTTCCCTACAAGCGCGTCCTCCTCAAGCTCTCGGGTGAAGCCCTGATGGGTGAGGGGAAGTACGGCATCCATCCGCCCACGCTCCTTCGCATCGCGGAGGAGATCGCGGAACTGTCGCGAGCGGGAGTGGAGCTGGCCGTCGTCATTGGCGGCGGCAACATCTTCCGAGGCGTGGCCGGCGCCACGGAGGGCATGGACCGCGCGAGCGCCGACTACATGGGCATGCTCGCCACCTGCATCAACTCCATGGCCATGCAGGACGCCCTGGAGAAGCAGGGGCTGCACACGCGAGTCCAGTCCGCCATCAAGATGGAGCAGATCTCCGAGCCCTACATCCGCCGGCGCGCGGTGCGGCACCTGGAGAAGGGCCGCGTGGTCATCTTCGCCGCGGGCACGGGCAACCCCTACTTCACCACCGACACGGCCGCGTCGCTGCGCGCGATGGAAATCAACGCGCAGATCATCCTCAAGGCCACCAAGGTGGATGGCGTCTACAGCGCGGATCCGAAGAAGGAGCCGACGGCGCGCCGCTACAAGACGCTGACGTACATGGATGTCCTCCGGCAGAATCTGAACGTGATGGATTCCACCGCCATCTCGCTGTGCATGGACAACAAGCTGCCCATCATCGTGTTCGACCTCACCACGCGGGGAAACATCCAGCGCGCGGTGCTGGGCAATGGCGAGATTGGTACGGTGGTGGGCGCGGCCGAGACGGCCTGGGCCTGAACCCAAATCGGTGCTGAGGAGAATGCAATGAACGGAGACGTCGTCGCCGAACTGAAGGGCCGCATCGACAAGTCGCTGGAGGACCTCCGCCGCGAGCTGTCCAAGGTGCGCACGGGCCGGGCCAGCACCGCCATCCTGGATGGCGTCCGGGTGGACTACTACGGCACCCCCACGCCGCTGTCCGGCGTGGCCAGCGTCAACGCGCCCGAGCCCCGGCTCATCGTCATCAAGCCGTGGGAGAAGAACCTCCTCAAGGAGATCGAGAAGGCCCTGCGCGAGGCGAACCTGGGCATCAACCCCATGAACGACGGGGAGATGATCCGCCTGCCCTTCCCGCCGCTCACCGAGGAGCGCCGCAAGGACATCGCCAAGCAGGTGAAGACGAAGGGTGAGGACCACAAGGTCGCCATCCGCAACGTCCGCCGCGACGCGAACGAGTCCCTCAAGACGCAGCTGAAGGACAAGAAGATCACCGAGGACGACCACAAGCGCATCACCGAGAGCGTGCAGAAGCAGACGGACGCTGGCATCGCTCAGGTCGATCAGATCGTCGCCGCGAAGGAGAAGGAGATCATGTCGGTTTGATGGCCTCCGTCCTCCTGGCCGAACCTTCCGCTCCCGTGGCGGGGGCGCTGCGGCGCTTCCTGGATGTTGCCGCGCAGGAAGTCACCACCGCGGCCAGCCTCGAGGAGGCGCTGCGCCACGCGTTGGCGCAGCCTCCTCCGTCCCTCGTCGTGGCCTCGGCCACGGGGGGCTGGGACGGCGAGGCGCTCTGCCGCAGCCTGCGGGATCAGGGCTCGGATGTGCCCGTGCTCCTGCTGTATCCGCCCGATGAGGAGCACGCGGATGAGCGGGCCGCCTCCGTGGGCGCGGACGCGTGCCTGGTGGGGCCACTCAAGCGTGGCAATCTCCTCGGGTGCGTGAGGTTGCTGTCGAAGCTCGTCGAGGCACGCCGGAAGCCAGCCCCCGCGCCAGCCGCGCCGCTGCCGACCGCGGCTGCAGCGTCAGCGTCCGCGGACTTCGAGTTCCTCAAGCGATTGCTGCTGCTGGAGGTGAAGCGCAGCCGCCGCTACCGCTATCCCATCGCGTTGCTGGTGGTGGAACTGGATGCCTTCTCCACGCGCGTGGCCGCGCTTCCGCTCGCGGAGCGCACCGCGGTGCTGGGCGAGGTGCTGGGCCTGCTCATCGCGGGCGTGCGCGACATCGACGTGGCGGTGCCCTTCGCGGATGGCCGCTTCGGCATCTTCCTCCCGCACACGCCTCGCACGGGCGCACTGGTGGTCGCCGAGCGGCTGCGCGCGAAGGTGAAGTCGCTGCGCTCGCTGCCGGGCGTGAGTGCGTCCGTGGGGGTGGCGGTGTCCGAGCCCACCATGACCAAGGCCTCGCCCTCGCAGGGACAGGGCGTCAGCTTTGGCGGGATGCTCAAGGAGGCCGGCGAGGCGCTGCGGCGCGCGCAGGCCGCGGGAGGCGACCGCGTGGAAGCGACCGCCGGCGCGACGGGAGTGGCTCAGGCGGGGTAGGGGAGGTCCTGCCCGGTGAGGGACTTCACTGCTTCCGCGACGAAGGACAGCAGCTCCAGCCCGCGCCCCTTGTCATCCTTCCAGGTGCGGGTGGCCTCGTCGTAGTCGAAGTGGATGCCCTGGCTCATCCCGGCGACCCAGAGCTGCCGCACCGCGCGCTGCGTGTTGATGATGCACTTCTCACGCGAGCGAGAGGTCAGCGTCACCATGTCCCCGGTGCTCTCGGCTTCGAGCACGTCCGGATCCAAGGTGTCCGCCGCGGCGATGATGCGCTTGAAGACGGCGGCGGTGAGCTGATTGAAGCGGGCTTCGTCCATCATGGCCGCGCTCGCGACGTCACTGGATGACGTCGAGGACTTGCTGACCCGGGGCCGCGTAGAACAGGAACTTGAGCTGCTGCGCGGCCGCGTTCGCGTTCTCGCCCTGCTTGTCGTTGATGGCCGGCATCGCGTCGTCATCGATGGGCGTCTCCGGACGCTCCATGGCGATGACGGTGCCCGGGTTCACCGGCTTGGGGAACGACTGCATCCCCAGGAGGTGCGCGGCGAGCGCGCCCATGGACGGCTGGTGCCCCACGAGCACGATGTTCTGATCCGCGTGCTCGAGGATGACGGGCTCCACGGCGCCCACCGGCATGTCCGGCAGGAGGCACCGGTGCACGCGCAGGAGGCCCTCGTGGCGGGTCGCGGTGGAGAGGATCTGCGCCGTCTGCACCGCCCGCACCAACGGGCTGGTGAGGATGAGCCCGATGGGCCCCATCCGCTCCGCCAGCGCCGCGAAATGCAGCGCGGTGTTGGCGCGGGACTTCGCGGTCAGCGCGCGCGCCTCGTCGCCGAGACCCTCGGGGATCTCTGCGTCCGCATCGCCGTGCCTCACCAGGAAAATCCTCAAAGTCCCTCCACTGCTCTCGACAGGACCGCGGTTCGTACACGACCGCAGGCGGGTTGGTCAAAGGGAATGCTGCGATTGTTCAGTGCCCGGAAGAGCCTCTCTTCTAGCGGGGTTCGAGCACCGGCGCTCGCGCGCGAGGTCGGGAGCATATACTTCATCTCCCCCGGCGCGGACCGGAGGAGAACGCATGCGCAAGGTGTCGTGGTTGTTGCTGGGGGCACTGGCCTTCTCGGCTTGTAAGAAGGACGAACGGGCGAGCGAGTCCCAGGCCGCTGAAGCAGGCACGGCGTCGCGTCCGACCACGCCGGGCGAGTCCGAGGAGCCCCGCCCCTATGCGGTGACTCCCCAGAAGCTGGACGCCTACGTGGGGTATCAGCGCCGGATGCTGGAGGTGTACGGCTCGTTGATGCGCGGCCTGCAGGACATGGGCTCGCTCATGGACGCGGGCACGGGCGAGGCGCGCGCCGGACTCAAGCTCATCGAGCGCAAGGCCAAGGCGGAGGTCGAGGCGCGACAGGCCGCGGGGCTGAGCGAGGACGACGTCAACGGCATCGCGGAGATCGTCACCGCCGTCATCAGCCAGCGGCAGATGGGGCGCACGCTTCAGTTCGAGGAGGAACTCAAGAAGTTGGAGGCGCTCCAGGCCCGGCTGCCGCAAGAGCAGCGCTCGCAGCTCGCGCCGCAAGTGGAGGCCATGCGGCGTCAGGTGGAGACGTTCCAGAAGCTGCCGCAGGTCCGGGCCCAGTTTGGCGACGCGAGCGTGGATGCGGTGCTCGCGCGTGAAGAGGACCTCACGAAGAACTACCAGGACATGCTCAAGGCGTTTGCTGGACTCCGGCGCTGAAGGCCGGTGGGCCGCCCGGGCGTTGAAGGCCCGGGCGACCTGGCGGGTCCTCAGACGCGCTTGAGGTGCGGCGCGGTCTTGAGCAGTCGCGCGAGGAACGTGTCCGCGACCTTCTCCAGGACGGTGTTGCCGCGCAGGCGCTGGTTGAGGTTGACGAAGTCGACGTGGTCCAGGCGCTGGTCCTGGTTGTAGCAAGAGAACACCCACGTCTCCTTGCCCGTGGTCGGATCCACGTGCTTCTGGAGGCACTGGGCGCAGATCTCCTTCATCATGCACTGCATCGGCGAGTTGATGGAGCCGATCGCCTCGTGGCCCGGCTTGAGGTACGGCTGCAGCACGCCGTGCCGCGCCTCGGCCACCGCGCGCATCATCCGGTCCGAGCCGATGGCGATGATGCGGTCCACGTCGCTCAGCGAGACGACGGGCGCCACGCCCAGCTTCCCTTGCGCGTAGGCGACCATGGCCTGCACCACGTTGCCCTGGAAGGACGCGTCCTGCGGCCGTCGCGCGGGAAGCGGCTCGCCGGAGTCCACCGACCAGATGACCTGGTCCGTGCCGGCCTCGATCTCCTCGTGCTTGAACGAGTCCGCCTTCAGCCGATAGCCGGCGAAGTACACGACGCGGCAGCCCGCGGCCTTGAGCGAGCGCGCGATGGAGAAGAGCACCGCGTTGCCCAGGCCTCCGCCCACCAGGACGACGGTCTCGTTGCGGCCGATCTCCGTGGGCGCGCCCGTGGGGCCCATGAGCACCACCGGCTCGCCGGGCTTGAGCGCGGCGCACAGGCGCGAGGATGAGCCCATCTCCAACACGATGGTGCCCATCAGCCCGCGCTCCTTGTCCACCCAGGCCCCGGTGAGCGCCAGGCCCTCCATGGTGAGGCGGATGCCATCCACCACCGGCGCGTTCCGCTCGAAGTTCTGCAGCCGGTAGAACTGGCCGGGCTCGAAGTGGCTCGCCGCGAACGGCGCCTTCACCACGACCTCGACGATGGTGGGCGTCAGGCGGTTGACCGCGACCACCGTGGCGAGCAGCGCCTCGTCCAGCTTCGCGAAGTGCGCGGCGCGGCGCTCCTCGCGGCGGGCCTCGTCCAGCTCGTCGCGGACGTCCAGGGCGGCCACGTCCCGCGCGAACAGGCGCGCGACTTCCGGGTGACCATCCTTCGCGCTGGCCATGGCCTTCACCACGTTGCCCGCGTACGTCGGGTGGTTGTCGCCGTAGAAGCTGATGAAGCGCCCGTCCTTCTGGTACGAGGTGAAGAAGCCCACGCGCGCGGACATGTCCTCGGCGGCTTCGATGGACTCGAGCGCGAAGCCCTCGGCGGTCTCCTTCAGGGCGTGGCCCTGGAAGTAGTCACCGGAGGAGTCGAGCTGGAAGGTGCCCGGGTACTCCTTCTCGTACGTGACGTTGGGCGAGGTGCCCGCGGCGACGCACACCGTGCGGGCGGGCATCTCGAAGAACTGGCCGCTGCCCTTGAGCTTGCCGTCCACCGTCACCATGCGCTCGAAGCGCAGCGCGCGCACCGCGCCCGTGGCGTCCGGCAGCGCCTCCACCGGGCTCATGCGCTCGATGAAGCGGATGCCTTCCTCCAGCGCCTTGGAGACCTCCTCGTGGTTGAGGCGGTAGGCGGGGGACTCGGTGAGGCCGCGGCGATACACCAGGCTCACGCCGCCCCAGGCGCGCACGAGCTTGATGAAGTCCGGCGTGCGGCCCTCTTCCTTCGCGCGCTGCCGCTCGGCGCGCACCGCGCGGCCGTGCTCCAGGAAGGTCTGGTAGGTGGCGCGCTCCTCGGCGTCCAGCTTCGCGAGGATGGCGTCCTCGCCCAGGTCCGCCGCGAGCTTCTCGTGCCGGTCGAGCGCCTTCTCCACCTGCACCGGGTAGTACGCCATCAGCTCGGTGGCGGTGTCGACGCCGGTGAGTCCGCCGCCGATGACGATGGCCGGCAGCTGCACCTGGAGGTTGGCCAGCGAGTCCTTCTTGAACGCGCCAGTGAGCTGCAGCGCCATGAGGAAGTCGCTCGCCTTGCGGATGCCCCGGATGAGGTTGTTCTTCATCCCGATGATGGTGGGGCGCCCCGCGCCGGCCGCGATGGCGATGTGATCGAACCCCAGCGACCACGCGTCGTCGATGGTGAGCGTGCCGCCAAAGCGCGTGCCGCCGTAGATGCGGAAGCCCTCGCGCCGCGCCAGCGTGAGGTGGATGAGCGTGAGGAAGTTCTTGTCCCAGCGCACGGTGATTCCGTACTCGGACACGCCACCGAAGCCCTCCAGCACGCGCTCGTCCAGCTCCCGCGTCAGCGCCCGCCAGTCGCGGATGGGCTGGAGTCCCTGGCCGCCGCGACCCACCAGCTCATCGGGGAACGGCTCGACCTTGAGGCCGTCGATGCCGGTGACGGCGAAGCCCTCGTTGAGCAGGTAGTGCGACAGCGTGTAGCCCGCGGGGCCCAGGCCCACCACCAGCACGTTGCGGCCCACGTAGGGCAGCGCGTACGGCCGGCGGATGTTGAGCGGGTTCCAGCGCGTCAGCAGTCCGTAGATTTCAAAGCCCCACGGCAGGTCGAGCACGTCCGTGAGCGCGCCCGTCTCCGCCAGCGGGATGTTCACCGGCTCCTGCTTCTGGAAGATGCACGCCTTCATGCAGTCATTGCAGATGCGGTGGCCAGTCCCCGGACACATGGGGTTGTCCAGGGTGATCATCGCGAGCGCGCCCAGCGAGTCGCCCTCACGCTTGAGCAGGTGCGCCTCGGAGATGCGCTCGTCGAGCGGGCAGCCGGTGAGCGGGATGCCGAGCGGGTTCTTCTTGTACGTGTGGCCCTCGGCCACCGGATCCTTGGCGGGGAAGCCCGTGGAGCACGAGTCCTTCTGGCGCTCGTGACAGATGACGCAGTAGTCCACCTCGCTCATCACGTCGCGCTGGGTGCCTCGGCGGTCCGTGAGCTTGAAGCCGTCGCGGTGGCGCAGGTGGTGCTCCAGGCCCTCGGTCTTCTCCGGCAGCTCGGCGTCCGGACGCTGGAGCTGGACGAGCTGATCGAACACCAGCGGCTTGGGCAGCCGGTGCGTGGGCCACGAGTGGAAGACGTCCTTCGTCTCCGGGTGCAGGGCCCGCGCGTAGGTCCACCGGTCCGCCAGCGACACGAGCGCGCGCACGGCGAGCAGCTCCGCCGCGTCATCGCCCTTGGAGACGAGGCTGGAGCCGAAGCTGTCGCGCCCCTCGGGCGTGGACAGGAGCGCGGTGCGCAGCGTGGTCCAGCGGGCGCGGAGGGACTCGGCGCGGGGCTGGGACTCGGGCGGGAGGCTGCCGGCGAAGAGGCGCTCCAGATCGAGCAGCGTGAGGATGGACTCGGCGAGTCCTCGCTCCAGGTCCCCGTGCGCGAGTGCGTCCGGGAAGCCCAGCTGCATGAGCAGGCGCATGCGCGCGTCGAGCGAGGGGAACTCGGACAGCGACGGGCGCTCGGGGGCGCCCTTCTTGAAGACGCGGCGGGTGATGAACTCGCGCTTGAAGTCGAAGAGGGGCAGCTCGCCGCGCAGGTGCCCGGCCAGTCGCTGGGACTCGGTCTCGATGCGGAAGAGCTGGCTGATGAAGCGCGAGACGTGGCGCGCCACGCGCACGAGCACGTCCGCCTCTTGCGGACCGGAGAGGCTGGTGCCTCCGGACTGGCGGTAGGCGTCGAAGGTTTGGAAGAGGTCGGGCTCAGCCTCGGCGAGCTGCGCGTCGAAGCGCTCCATGAGCCGCCGCAGGCCGCGCGGACGGTACAGGTCTTCGAACGTGAAGCCCGGCATGCCCAGGGTGAGGGAAGGGCCGGTATCGGTTTGCAGGTCGGTCAAGGCGCGCATGTCACTGAAGGAGAAGAGGAACCGTGGACAACGGCTCCAGGACGGGGCCTATTTCGCGGCGAGCCGCCCGGAAAGCAAGCGGGCTCGTCACCGGGGGTGATGGGAGCAATCTGCCTGGCTGGAGGGCGGAGTGCGTCAACCGACGCGCCAGGCCCTCCCACCGCGCGCGGCCCGGCGGGGCGTCCGTTCAGTAGCGCCCCCGGCGGCTAAGGGTCACGGCTTCCCTGTAAACGCCGTGTTGAGACGGCCCGACCTTGCGGATACGGTTCGCCGCCCATGACGGATCCCGCAGCCCGCCGCTCCTCGGAGCTCCACCTGGCTCCTGTCCCCGATGCCTGTTACCTGTGTCGGGGCGGGCGGCTGAAGCTGCGCCACTCGGCGCGAGGGGGCGCGGGGCCGGATGGGGCCGCGGCCTACAACTGCACGTCCTTTGGTCATCGGCACCACCCGCCCATCTGGGGGTGCGAGGACTGCGGCATGTTGTTCCAGTGGCCCATGCGCTCGGCGCAGGCGCTGCTCCAGGCGTACCAGGACGTGGAGGATCCGCTCTACGTGGCGGAGAAGGACAACCGCTACCGCACCTTCCGCCGCGTGCTGAAGGAGCTGGGGTCGGCCCAGGACCGGAGCCTGCTCGACGTGGGGGCCTACTGCGGCTACTTCCTGGATGTGGCGCGCGAGGGCGGCTTCCGTCCCGAGGGGTTGGAGCTGTCGCGCTGGGCCGCGGGGCATGCGCGCCAGCTGGGCTTCACCGTGCACGGCGTGCCGCTCAAGGAGTTGGCCACGCGCGGAACGACCTATGACGTCGTGACGCTGTGGGACGTGGTGGAGCACTTCGCAGATCCGCGCGAGGAGCTGGCCGCCGCCTTCCAGTTGGTGCGCCCGGGTGGCCGCGTCTACTTGTCCACCATCGACGTGGGCAGCCTGGTGGCCCGGATGCTGGGCGGCCAGTGGCCGTGGCTGATGGACATGCACCTCTTCTATTTCGACCGGCGCACGCTCGCGATGATGCTGGAAGAGGTGGGCTTCCGGGTGACGGACGTCCGGACGTACACGCACATCATCTCGGCGGACTATCTGCTGCGGAAGGTGTCCGCGAGCTTCCGGCCCGCCGCGCCAGTGCTGGAGTTGGTGCGGCGCGGGATGCCGGGCGAGTGGTCCATCCCGTTCAACCTGGGCGACAACATGTTGATGGCCGCCGAGCGGCCCTTCTGAGTTCTTCGACCTCCATGTCTCCTCTGCTGCGTCGGTTGTTGCACCCCGTGGTGCTGCTGGCGTTCGGCGTGCTGTCCGCGTTCCACACCTGGCCGTTGGTCGCGAACCTGCGCGGCCACGTCGTGGGAGGGCGCGAGGACGTCTACATGAACATGTGGCACCTCTGGTGGATGCGCCAGGTGGTGTCCGAGGGGCACAACCCCTTCTTCGCGCCGATGCTGCACTGGCCGCTGGGGGCCGAGCTGTACTGGCACACGCTCGCGCCGGCGAAGACGCTGTGGGGCGCGGTGCTGCTGCCCTTCGTTCCGGTGGAGACGGCGTACAACCTGGTGCTGTTCGGCTCGTTCGTGCTGACGGGCTACACGACGTGGTTGCTCGTGCGCTACCTGCTGGAGCGCGCGGGCCACGGGCCGTGGGTGTCCGCGGCGGCGGCGCTCGTGGGGGCGTGCGTCTTCGACTTCTCGCGCTACCACCTGAGCCACGCGATGGCGCACCTGAACCTGGTGGCGCTGGAGGGCATCCCCCTCTACCTGTACTTCTTCTTCCGCTGGTTGGATGAGGGCCGCCGGCGGTGGCTGGTGGGGCTGGCGCTGACGGCGCTGTACGTCCTGCTGTGCGACTACTACTACCTGCTCTACAGCGCGCTGTTCTCGTTCCTCTGGGTGGTGGCCGAGCGCTGGCGGCGCGGGCCGCTGTTGTCGCTGGAGTCGTGGAGGGATCCGCTCGTGCGGCGCGCGCTGTGGGCGGGGCTCGCGGCGGGGCTCGCGTGCGTGCCACCCGTGGTGCCGCTGCTGCTGCATGCCTTCCCCGCGCCGCTGCAAATCCATCACGGCGACTCCGACTACTACACGGACCTGTACGCGTTCTTCGTTCCGGATTCGCTGTCCGCGTGGCTGCCGGATCTCCCGGCGGCCCTGCGCGATTTCTCGATGGGAATCGTGCGCGCGAAGATGGCGAGCAACCGCGAGGAGGCCGGGACGTTCCTCGGCTGGGTGACGCCGCTGTTGGCGGTGTTCGCGCTCTGGCGAGGCGTGCCAGACGGTCGCCGCTGGGCGGGGATGGGCCTGGGGTTCGCGGCGCTGTCCATGGGCACCGTGCTCAACATTGGCGGCGAGGACCACCTGTCGCCCGTGGTGCTGCTCATCATGCTCACGGGGTTGGTGGCGCTCCTGCCCGCGTGGCGCGAGCGGGTGTGGCGCCGGGACGTGTTGGTGGTGCTGGGATTGGCCACCGCGCTGTCTGTCGCCACGCCGCTCACCGCGTTCGGGCAGCCGCTGCGGGTGGCGATTCCGATGCCCTACGTGGTCTTCAAGCACGTGGTGCCGTTGTTCTCGCGAGGCGGCATGCCGGTGCGCTTCGAGTTGCTCACCACGCTGTCGCTGGCGGTGCTCGCGTCCTTCGCGGCCGTCTATCTGGGCGAGTGGGTGGGACGGCGCTCGGGACAGGCTGCTCCGGGAGCCCTGGCCGCGCTGGCGCTCGTCGCCGTGCCGAGCCTGGAGTACCGCGGCCAGCCGCTGCCCATGCCGCCGCTGCCGAACCTGCCGCCGGTCTTCCAGCAGATTCACGATGACCCCATGCCCTCCGCGGTCTTCACCGACCACGTGGTGGGCCAATGGGAGCAGATCTTCCATGGCAAGCCGGTGTCCTTCGCGCGGCTGTCGCGGTTGCCGGTGCGCGAGGCGGCCATGTTGAACCAGCGCCTCTTCCAGGCGCTCGAGGGGCTCAACGGCGCCTTCGGACCCGTCTCCGACGAGGAGCGCGCGCAGATGCGTGCGTACCTCCAGGAGAACCACTTCCACTGGTACGTCTCGCACTACTTCCACCCGGTGCGGCACCGCTTCGTGGTGGAGGAGCTGGGTGGCCAGCTGGTCCACAGCGACGGCTACGTCACCGTGTACCGCTTCCCGTGAGCGAAGGGGCGCGCGCTTCGTCGCGCCACACGGGGCGATGAGCCGCGTCGCGCGAGGCGGGGCTCTGGATGGGTCCACCCGCGTCCTCCTCGGCGATGCGCTCCTTCGTGCGGGCCCCACGCCGTGGGACTGGAGGCGGCGTGGGGGGACTCGTGTGGAGGGGCCTGGAGCGAGGTGCGGAGCGCTGCACCTCGATGAGGGGCTGTCACGTTTGCTTGGGGCGGCGCGAGCGCTTGGCGCTGCCGCGTGCTCGAACCTGGCGCTCGTCGGTGCGCTTCGCCGGCTCGTTCGCGGGAGGGCGGTGGGTCGGGCTGTGTCCGCTCGGGCCCGAGGTCGTGAGCGCGGCGGATTCGGGAGGGTGCGCGGGGGCGGACGTGCGCGCGGTCTCGGGGGCGCGAGGGTGTGAGCCCGTGCGCGAAGGACTCGCGGGCGCGCGGACCTCTGACTCGGGTGCGCGCGAAGGCGCGGTCATCCGCGAGGTGCCCGCGGGCGGATGCATGGCGGCTTGTGCTCGCAGCTCCTCGACCTCGCGGCGCAGGCGGATGACCTCCGCGGAGAGCTGCGCGTAGGAGTCGCGCACGACGCCGTTGAAGACGCGCTGACGGCCGAACGCCTCGTTGATGAACACCTGGCACGAGGTGCGGAAGGCCCACTTGGCCACGAGCACGACCTGACCGACGCCACCGCGGTGCGTGTGCAGGGGCAGCGGGCGCGTGGCGTCCGCGTTCTCCTCCAGCGAGTGCAGGTTGAACGACAGCGGATCCACGGGCGGCTCCACGCCCTCCACGGGCACCGCCACCGATTCGGAGGTGGGGAGGCCGCGCGTGCGCAGTCGCTCCTCGATGCGGGCAATCAGCTCGCGCGCGGGAATGTCTCGTCCCAGCAGCTTCATCGGTGCTTCTCCTCGAGGATGCGATTCATCTCTTCCCGATACGCCGCCACCACCTGCGGCCACCCATGTCGCTTCGCGTACGTGCGCCCCTTCTTGCTCATGGGCCCACGCTCGCTGCCGACCTCTCGAAGCCCCTCGATGAACGACGCGAGGTCCATGTACGCCCGCCCCGCGCCGCTGCGCTCGACCTGGCCCACCAACACATCCGAGCGCCCATTCACCAGCACGGGCGTGCCCTGACCGAAGGCCTCCAGCGTGAGCAGCGAGAGGCTCTCGTACCGCGACGGCACCACCACCGCGAGCGCGCCCGCGAGCGCATCGTGCTTGTCCTGCTCGTCGATGCGGCCCAGGTGGCGCACGCCCTCGCCCGACAGCTCCATGTTCGCCTCGCCCGCCAGCACGAGGTCCGGCGCATCCGCGTACCGTGCCCGCAGGGTGCGGTAGTACGAGAGCAGCTCGGGGATGCCCTTTCCCGGCTCCAGCCGTCCCACGTAGAGCAGGTACTCGCGATGCACGCCGTGCTTCTCGCGGAAGCGGGCGCTGTCGGACGGAGGCGCGTCCACGCCCACGCCCACCACGCGCGCGCGTGCGTGCCCGGGATAGAAGCGCTCGATGAGGGAGATCTCCTCGGGCGTGTTGCACATGAGCACCCGGGGGCGCTCGAACGTGTCCGAGTATGCGCCGAAGCGCAGCGGCGGCTCGTCATGCGCGGTGGGGACGAGCATGGCGCGGTCCGCGACCAGCGGCAGGCCCCACGCCGTCGGCGCGTAGAGGTACGTGAAGAAGAGGTAGCCGTCGTAGGCCCCGCGCGAGTGCGCCAGGTGGCTCAATAGCCCCGGACACAGCGGGCCTTGCTCGGCGACCCATTGCTCCTCGCGCAGCCGCTCGTTGTGCCGGTCGAACACCTGCCGCGACAGGTGGTTGAACGGGCGGATGTGCCGCACGCGCGTCACGGGGAAGCGCAGGACCTTGATGCGGTCCACGCGGTCCGGCCCGGGCGCGAAGACGTTCTCCCAGGTGAGGTGGTTCTTCGCGCACGTGGTGAGGACCGTGACGTCCCAGTGCGCGGAGAGGTGCTCGGCCACCTGCGCGGCGTGGCGCTCGGCGCCTCCTGTCACCTCGCCGTAGCGCTGCACCACCACCGCCACGCGCGGGCGACGGACCGGGGCACGGGGGCGGGCCCGGCGGGCGGGCGCGGTCGGATCCGCCAGGGCTTGCGCCAGCGCTTGTTGCGCGGACTCGGCGGAGAAGTGCCGCAGCCTCCGCGCCTGTCCGGCGAGCACGGCGTCGCGCAGGGCCAGGTCCTCGCTCAGGTCCAGCACCAGCTCGGCGAGGAACGCGAAGCGCTTCTGGTCGAAGGTGATGCCCGCGCCGCCCATCGTCTCGGGCACGGCCGCGGCGCCGTAGGCGAGCACGGGCACCTCGGCGGCCATCGCCTCCAGCAGCGGCACGCCAAAGCCCTCGTGCTCGCTCATGGAGACGAAGACGGACGCGGAGCGGTAGGCCGCCACCAGCTCGGGATGCGACAGGCGCCCGAGGAAGTGCACCCCCGTGAGGCCTCGGGCCTCGCGCTGGAGCGACTTGAAGTAGCGGCTGCCGGGCTCGTAGCCGCCCACCATCAGCAGTCGCGCGCGGGGCCGCAGGCGCAGCAGCTCGCGGTGCAGCGCGATGAGGTCCTCGAAGCGCTTGTGCGGCGCCACGCGGCTGACGGACAGCATCACCGGGCCGGCTCCCGCCAACTGGCCCGTCATGCGCGGATCCGCGCAGGTGGTGGAGAAGCGCTGGGGCTCGATGAAGAGCGGGACGGTGTGGACGTTGCGGTAGCCGGCGGCGCGCAGCTCGGCGGCGTTGTAGTCGGAGACGCCGAGCGCCACGTCCACGAAGGGCGCCATGGCGGCCAGCTGGGCGCGGCCCGCGCGCAGGGCATTCGCCAGGGGCGTTCCGCCGTAGAAGCGCTCGGGGCTGATGTTGTGGAAGACGAGCCCGCGCCTGCACGGCAGGTGCATCAGCCGTCCACTCAGCGCGGAGGCGATGCCGTGGTGGTAGAGCACGAGGTCGTCCGCCTGGGGACGCAGGTCGGAGGCAGGGCGCGCGAGGCCCTCCAGCCCGGAGCCCACCTCATCGGCGTACAGCTCGCCGAAGTGGCCCAGCCGGCGGAGCAGCAGCTGAAGGTGCAACGCGGCCTGTCCGGTGGCGTCGCCGGGGACGAAGCTCGGTATCAACTGGTGGACTGCCATGTCCGCCCTGCCTATCACACGCCCGTGGTATGAGGCGGCTCCGTGTCCACCACCGGACCCATCGCCCTCGACGCCACCCTCTGGGACGAGCCCACGACAGGCATCGGCCTGTACACGCGTTGTCTGGGCGAAGCGCTGCAATCCCTGGGCGTCCGCGTGGAGCGATTGGGGGCGAGGACGAGCGGGGAGGCGCCCCGGGGCGCGCAGGGCCGCACCGCGTGGACGCTGGCCCGGCTGCCTCAGGTGCTCCAGCGCACCGCGCCGCCGCTGTTCCATGCCCTAGGCAACTTCAATCTTCCGCTGACACGCGTTGCGGGCACGGCCTATGTCGTCACCGTGCATGATCTGATCCCGCTCCAGATGCCAGAGACGGTGTCGAAGGCGTTCCGGTGGCAGTTCCGCCTGTGGCTCGGCCGCAGCCTCACACTGGCGGACCGGGTCCTGTGCGTGAGCGAGCGGACCCGCAAGGACCTGGTCGCACGCTACCCGGAGGCCGAGGCCAAGGCCGTGGTGGTGCACAACGGCGTGGACCACGTGGTGGCGCCCCAGCTGGACCCCACCAGCGAGGACTTCCTCCGAGCGCTCGCGCTGCCCAGGGACTTCGTGCTGTACGCGGGCTCGCTCGATGTCCGCAAGAACGTGGAGCTGGTGCTGGATGCGCTGGAGCGGCTGCAAGCGCGCGGTCGCGCTGTCCCGCTCGTGCTCGCGGGGCAGAGCTGGTTCGGCTCGGGCCGGGTGGAGTCGCGCATCGCTCGGATGCGCGCGGAGGGGCTGGACGTGCGCGCGCTCGGCTACCAATCCGACGCCGTGTTCTATGAGCTGATGCGCCGCGCCGCGGTGTTCGTCTTCCCGTCTCGCTACGAGGGCTTCGGCCTGCCTCCGCTGGAGGCCATGCACCTGGGCACGCCCACCATCGTGTCCAACGCGGGGGCGCTTCCGGAGGTCTGCGGCGACGCGGCCCTCGCGGTGCGGCCCGATGACGCCGAGGGACTGGCCCTGGCCCTCACGCGGCTCCTCGATTCTCCCGAGGAGCGGGCCGCGCTGGCAGAGAAGGGGCGCCAGCACGCGGCCCGCTACACGTGGCGACGCAACGCCGAGCAGACGCTGGCGTTGTACGACTCCGTGCTCAGCGGACGGTGAAGCCTTCCGCGAGCAGGTCATCGCGCAGCTGCGTGAGGACCTTGCCCAGGAGGTTCAGCCCTCGCCAACGAGAAGGATCCTGGATGCGGGGATCCTCCTCGCTCAAGCCCACGCCCCAGATGCGATCCAGCGGACTGGCCTCGACAAGCTCCGTCCCTGCGGTCTTCAGGAGGGTCGCCAACAGCGTGGGGTCCTGCGTGAACTTCGCGCGGTTGCCCTCGTAGACGATTCGCTCGCGCTCCTGCTCCCAGCGCGCGGCGTCGAACCCGCGCACCTTGCGACCGAGCGCCTTGTGTCGCTTGGGAGAGCCGCTCGCCAGGATGGCGGCCTCGTGCTCCGCGTCACCAAAGAGCCGCGCCTTGCCCGCCATCATGTACTGCTCCGCGCAGCCGTACGTCTTGCCCTCCACCACGAACCGCGAGGGATGCCACTGAGAGAACGGCGAGCCCTCTCGCCAGAAGAACGTGAACTTGCGTGCCTTGCCGCCCATGGAGCGCTCCGTGGTTGGTGTGATTTTTACACGAACGTGCGGGCGACGCGAGACCTGACGCGAAGGCTCGCGTTGGGGGCGGGCGAGCGGGCTAGATTGCGGCCCGGACTCGCATGCGCCTCGAGGATGCCCAAGCCCGGTTGGACCGCTGCTTCGCGGGAATGGCGGAGGGCGCGCCACGGCTGCACGAGCCCTCGGACTCGCGCTTCGCCCTGCGGCCGAGCGCCGTGTGGCTGGAGTATCGCTGGTACGTGCAGGGCGCGGGGCTGGCCGAGGTCTTCCTCAAGTGGGGACGACGGCAGCCCATGGCCGAGGCGGAAGCGTCGGTGCTGCGCGTGCACATGCTGGGCAACTCGCCCGAGCTGGCCGCATGCGCGCGAGGCGTGCTGGAGGGCGGCGTTCCCGCGCCTGAAGACGTGTTGGATGTGTTCGGAGACGACGGCGTGCGCCGCGAGCACGTGCTGTTCGGCCGCACGCGGGTGACGGTGGAGTCGTGGACCGCTCCTGGGCCTCGCGGCCTGCTGGAGGAGGCGCGCTTCCACGCGCTGGCGGCGATGGTGAGCGGAGCGGACTCCTCACCGGAGGAGCGACACGAAGCCGTGCAGCGGCTGACGGCGGGCGAGCGCAGCGCGCGGGTGGTGGACGTGCTGCTGGAGGTGTTGGAGCGCGTCCCGTCGTTGATGGCGCTGCGGGTGTTGTCGGAGTGGGGCGAGGTCCGCTCCCGTCCCGCCCTCCAGCGCGCGCTGGAGGCGGTGCATCCAGACAATCCCGCCGACCTCTGGGCCCTCACCGCGCTCGACCGTCGCTTGGAGGCCTGGGCGCGCGCCGCGCCGGGAGCGTGAAGCCCCCAGCGCGAGATGCCTCACTCAGCCCAGCTGCGCGACGCGCGGAACCTTGGGCCCGAGCACGTCGCGGAGCGCATCCGCCACGGTGTGCGTGGGACGCCAACCCAGCGCGCGCAGCTTGTCCGGCGCACCCACCAGGCTCGGGATGTCCGAGGGGCGCAGCCGCGCGGGATCCAACTCGATGCGCGCGTCGACACCCGCGAGCACGAGCATCTCCTCGAGCAGGCTCCGGATGGTGCGGCCCTCGCCCGAGCAGATGTTGTACGACTGGCCCGGCACGCCGCTCGTGAGCAGCACCCGGTACGCCTCCACCACGTCCTTCACGTGGGAGAAGTCGCGGATGGCGTCGAGGTTGCCCGTGCGCAGCACCGGATCCACGGTGCCCAGCGCGATGGCGCGAATCTGCGCCGCGAAGGACGGCACCACGAAGGTGGGGTCCTGCCCCGCGCCCAGGTGGTTGAAGGGCCGGGCCTGCACCACCTCCATGCCGTAGCTGCGGTGGAACTGCTCGCCGGCCAGCTCCGCCGCCGTCTTCGAGGCCGCGTACGGACTCAGGGGCACCTGGGGATGGGCCTCGGTGGCGCGCGTGCCCTCGCGGACGGGGCCATACACCTCGCCCGAGCCCACCAGCAGCACGCGGGCCTTGGGCGCGCTCTCGCGCAGGGCGGTCAGCAGGTGCACCACGCCCAGCGTGTTCACGGCGAACACGCGGGAGGGGTTCTGGTGGCTCTTGGCCACCGAGCTGAAGCCCGCCAGATGGATGACGGCCTCGGGCTTCACCTCGGCCACGGCCTCCCGCACCGCGGCCTCGTCCGCCACGTCGAAGTGGAGGGCCGTGCTGTTGATGCCCTCACCTCGAGGCCCGTGGGCCTCCACCACCTCGTCGCCGGCCGCGCGCAGTGCGCCGCACATGTGCCGCCCGACGAAGCCATCCGCTCCGGTGACCAGAATGCGCATCTACCGCTGCCCCGCCTTCACGCGCTCCAGGTCCGCGTCCACCATCATCTCCACGAGCTGCTTGAAGCGCACGGTGGGCTCCCAGCCCAGCTTCTTCTTCGCCTTGGCGTAGTCGCCGATGAGCAGGTCCACCTCCGCGGGGCGCACGAAGGCCGGGTCGATGTGCACGTGCTTCTGCCAGTCGAGCCCCACGCGCCCGAAGGCGATCTCCACCAGCTCCCGCACCGTGTGCGTCTCATTGGTGGCGATGACGAAGTCCTCGGGCGCGTCCTGCTGGAGCATGCGCCACATGGCCTCCACGTAGTCACCCGCGAAGCCCCAGTCGCGCTTGGCGTCCAGGTTGCCCATGGGCAGCTTCTCCGCGAGCCCCAGCTTGATGCGCGCCACGTTGTACGTGACCTTGCGCGTGACGAACTCCAGGCCCCGGCGCGGCGACTCGTGGTTGAACAGGATGCCGCTGACCGCGAACAGCTTGAAGGACTCGCGGTAGTTCACGGTGATGTGGTGGCCGTAGGCCTTCGCCACGCCGTAGGGGCTGCGCGGATAGAAGGGCGTGTCCTCGGTCTGGGGGACCTCCAGCACCTTGCCGAACATCTCGCTGGAGGACGCCTGGTAGAAGCGCACCTGCGGGCGCGTGTGCCGGATGGCCTCCAGCATCTTCGTCACGCCCAGCGCGGTGAACTCGCCGGTGAGGACGGGCTGGTTCCAACTGGTGGGCACGAAGGACTGCGCCGCGAGGTTGTAGACCTCGTCCGGCTGCACGAGGTTCAGCAGCGCCGCGAGCGAGAACTGGTCGAGCAGATCGCCCTGATGGAGCTGAACCTTTCCATGCAGGTGCGCGATGCGCTCGAACTTCTCCTCGGACGAGCGGCGCACCATGCCGTGCACCTCGTAGCCCTTCTTCAAGAGGAGCTCCGCCAGATAGCTGCCGTCTTGCCCCGTGATGCCCGTAATCAGTGCGCGCTTGGTCGCCATGGCCTCGCCCGTTCGATGGAAGACGCGGGCTTTCTACTCGACGCGCTCACAGGTCGCCAACCGTTCCCGGGGCCTGGAACTTGAATGGGTGCGGGCTCGTGCCTACTACGGACTGTCGCGTCCGGGCGTGGTGCCCACTGGGAGACGGTCATGCGCATTCCCTCGTCACTTCTCGCCGTGCCTGTGCTCTTCGCGAGCGCCTCGTCGCTGGCCCAGCCCGTCACGTTGCCTTGGTCGTTACAGACCCAGCCCGCGGTGACGGGAACGAACACCATCCAGGACGTCGCCATCTGGGTGAATCCGAGTGTGCCGGCGAACAGCCTGCTGCTGACGGCCGACACGCAGAACGGATTGTTGACGTATGGATTGGACGGCGGGGCGCAGCAGGTCTACGCGGCGGAGGGAATCGTCTCCAGCGTGGACGTGCACGAGGGTTTCCCTCTGGGGACGACGTCGCAGTCCCTGGTGGTGACGGCCAATCCCAGCCTCAACGGGTTGGTGGCCTACGTCATCGACCCCGCGACGCGCACGCTGCGCCGCGTGTCGCCGGTGATGGATCAGGCCCACGGGTACAACACGGTCCGGCTCTATCGCAGCCCCAACACGGGCAGCTTCTTCGCCTTCGCGGGCGCGCAGGACGGCACCCTGCGGCAGCTTCAACTCCAGGCCGTCAGTGACGGTGGGGTGGAGGCGACCCCGGTGCGTGACTTCGGCAACGTGGGCACGGGGGTGGCGGGCGCGGTGGCGGATGACCTCGCGGGAGCGCTCTACGTGACGCGCTCGGGGCAGGGCATCTTCCGCTTCGCCGCGGAGCCTGACGCGGGCACCGCCGGGATGCGCGTGGTGGACCCCGCGTTGCTGTCCGCGCAGGCGGGGCGCCTGGCGCTGTACTCGGCGTCCTCGACGGACGGCTACCTGCTGGTCGCGGACACGGGCGCGGGGACGTTCGACGTGTTCGACCGCCGCTCGCTCGCGAGCGTGGGGAGCTTCCGGTTGGACCAGGACGGCGGCGTGGACGCGGTGGACTCGCCTCGGGCGCTGGCTGTGTATCCAGGCGCGCTGGGCAGCGTGTTCCCCGAGGGGCTCTTCGTCGCGCATGACGCCATCCACGCGCCCGCGGACAACCTCAAGCTGGTGTCGTGGGGCACCGTGGCGCGGGCCTTCTCGCCGCCGCTGCGCATCGCCACGCAGCTGCCTCCGGGGGATGGCGGAGTGGGGGATGGTGGCGTGGACGGGGGCACCGGCGGCACCACCCAGCCAGGAGGCAATGGCCCCGTGGGCGGCTTCCCCTCCGTCCCTCGGGACGAGGGCAGCGGCTGCTCATGCGGTACGACCTCGGTGCCGGGCGCCACGCTGCTGGCCTTGCTGGCGATGGCGCTGTGGGGGCGGAGTCGCGCGCGTCGGAGCTGAAGCGCGTTGCCTGCGGGCGGGCGGCGCGCTGAAGTGCGCCCCCCATGCCTCGCTCCCTTCGAACGACCGCCGTCCTGCTCGCGGCGCTTGCCTCGGCTTGCCGGGGCGGGCCCGTGCCCACGCCGCCTGGGTTGCCTCCGGCCTCGCCCACCTCTGACGCGCCCTTGCGGCTGACGCTGGTGGGGACGAACGACTTTCACGGCTGGGTGGGGGCCCGTCGCCAGACGCTCCCGGATGGGCAGGTGGTGGAGGAGGGGGGCGCGGCGAACTACGGGGGCTATGTCGCGCGGCTGCGCCAGGACAACCCCGGGGGGGTGTTCCTGGTGGACGCGGGAGACCTCTTCCAGGGCACGCTGCCTTCCAACCTCACGGAGGGCGCCCTCGTCGTGGACGTGTACAACTACCTGGGCTACGCGGCGGCGGCCCTGGGCAACCACGAGTTCGACTACGGGCCCGAGGGCCCGTCGCCCATCGCGACCCACCCCGGCGAGGATCCGCTGGGCGCGCTCAAGGTCCGGGTGAAGCAGGCCCGGTTCCCGTTCCTGGCCGCCAACCTGCGCGAGGCCGATGGTCAACGCCCGGCCTGGACGGGAAACGACGGCACCGCGCTGGTGACGGTGCAGGGCGTGAAGGTGGGCATCCTGGGCCTCTCCACGCCGAGCACGCCGCAGACGACCAACCCGGCCAACGTCGCGGCGCTGCGCTTCCAGCCGATGCTGCCGGTGACGCTGGCGGCGGCGCAGTCACTGCGTGCTCGGGGCGCGGAGGTGGTCGTCATCACCGCGCACGCGGGAGGCCACTGCGCGAAGCTGGAGGATCCGCGCGACACGTCGAGCTGCGATCGCCAGGACGGTGAAATCTACGCGCTGCTGGAGGCCCTGCCGCCGGGCACCGTGGACGCGGTGGTGGCCGGCCACACGCACCAGCCCATGGGCCACTTCTTCGGAGACGTGCCCGTCATCGAGACGTCCGGGCAGAGCCGCTCGTTCGGCGTCGTGGACCTCTACGTGGATCCGCGCACCCACCGCGTGCGGCCCGAGCTGACGCGCATCCAGGCCGCGGTCCCGGTCTGCCCTCGCGTGGACGAGGCCACGGGGAGCTGTGACGCGGCCGTGTTGCGCGAGCAGCGCTCCGTGCACCTGGTGCCCGCGACGTTCCGCGGTGGCCCGGTGACTCCGGACGCGCAGGTGGAGGTGGTGATGGCGCCCACGCTCGCCCGCGTCGCGGCCATGCAGCGCGCGCCCGTGGGCGTCACCGCGACGGAGAAGCTCCTGCGCGCGTACGAGTCGGAAGGGACGCTGGGCAACCTGATCGCGGATGCGCTGCGCTCGGTGGCGGGCGCGGACGTGGCGGTGATGAACGCGGGAGGCCTGCGCGCGGACCTCGCGGCGGGGCCGCTCACCTTCGGCGACGTCTACGAGGTGCTGCCCTTCGACAACCGGCTGGCGCTGCTCAACCTCAGCGGTGCCGAGCTGCGCCGGCTCTTGTCGCTGGGCTATGGCAGCCGCAAGGGCGTCTTCGCCGTGTCCGGTGTCCGGGTGACGCTGGACACGTGCCAGGGGCCTCAGCGGCTCCAGGCGGTGACGCTCTCGGACGGGCGCCCGCTGGAGCCCACCGTCATGTATCGCGTGGCGCTGCCGGACTTCCTGGCGCGCGGCGGCGACGGCGTGGGGCCGCTCACGGACACCCTGCCACCGGAGCGGGTGGACCTGGCGAGGGGGGAGGATCTGCGCCAGGTGCTCATCGCCCACGGTCGGGCGCATGGCGGCACGTTGGTGCCTCCCCAGGTGGGGCGCGTCATCTTCACGCCGCCCCAGGGCGCGTGTCCGAACGCGGGACACTGAGGCGGGGCGCCGCTGGAAATTTGCCACCCGTGCTGATCCGCCCGGACTGCACGGGGTCGCAACCCTCCGAAAGATCGAAGAAATCGCGCCGGGGCCGACTTTTCGGCCTGGGAGCAGTTTCCAACGGGAGGATTCCTCCTTACTCTACGGAGGGCGAGTGCCCGTGCCAGCGCGGCGGAGTCCTGCCTGCGCGCGCGGTGTGCCCGCCAGCGGAGGAAGAGACATGCTTTACAAGGTCACCCCGATGATGGCGCCGCCTGCGCCTGAGAAGGCTCAGCAACGGGAGCCGGGGCAGCCGCGCAAGCGGCGCAAGTCCGCGGTGTACGACGCGGATGGCCACGAGGTGCTCATCTCCCTGATGTGCATCAAGTGCCGCACGCTGAAGCCGCTGGCGCAGTTCGGCCTGCGGAAGATGGCGGATGGCGCCATCCGCAACCAGCCATGGTGCCGCACCTGTCGCTCGGGGGCGGGCACGAAGAAGCCGAAGAAGGGCGAGGAGGCCGTGGCCGCGAGCCCGGTCGCCGAGTCTCTTCCGGACACGGCGCCCGACGCGGTCCCCGAGCCCGCCGTGGACGACGTGGCCGAACCGGCCGTCGCCCAGGGCTGATCCACTCCCCAGCAGGTCTCTCGACGGGTCGCGAGGCACTTGCCCGACCCGACGGGAGGGCTTTACCCCGCCCCCGTCTCAGGAGAGCCGCAGTCCCGCGGGCAGCGTGTCGCCCAGGGCGCGAGCCTCATCCGCGGCCTCCAGGGCCACCACTTCCCGCACCATGCGCACCCAGGTGTCCGCCGCCTTCGCGGCCACGAGCGCCTGCGCGGTCCGCTCACGCAGCGCCGGGGCGAGGTCTCGCGTCCGGTCGCCGGTGAGGCGCGCGAGCTGCGCGGCCGCGAACGGCGCTCCGTCGAGCTTGCGCAGATCCATGTCCAAGAGGAGCGTGAGCCACGCCTCGGCGGTCTCCACGTCCACCACCTTGTGGCCGCTGCCGTAGAGGGGGACGCGCGCGCCCAGTCGGCCCAGGGACCAGGTCCACGGACCGCCGGACTTCGCCTCGGCCTGGAGGCGCGCGGCGACCCACTGGCCCAGCTCCGCCTTGTCGCTGGCGGGCAGGTGCTCCAGCGAGGCGGCGGTGCGGACCATCTCCTCCAGGCCCTCGGGCTGGATGCCCTTGAGCTTGCCCGGAGTCGTCGGGGCGTTGGGCGGCACGCGCCGCGCGAGGTGCGGCTGGAGGTACGCGTAGAGCTTCTGTTGCTGGGCCTCGGTGAGCCCGCCCGAGGCGCGGCGCCACATCACCCAGAACTCGGTCCACACGGCCTTGTCGGTGTGGTGCTGCACCAGCCCCTCGAAGAGGCTGAAGGTCTGCTCCGCGCGCCACGCGTCCAAGGGATAGCCGAAGCCGGGGCGCAGACAGAAGCCGGTGAGGTTGTAGAAGACGCGCTCGTGGTCGTCCGAGCGGCGGCGCTTGCTGGCGCCGGCGTACAGCGTGCCCCACAGCTCGCGAAGCACTGGCACGCGCCACGTGTCGCGTGGGCCCAGCGCCTTCTCCAGCGTGCGGGACAGCTGCTTCACGTCCTTGGGGCCCAGCGGCAGGGGCTTGTTGCCGTACACCCGCTCCACGTTCTCCTTCGCCTCGGCGAAGCGCGCGGGCATGGACTCGGTGACGGTCAGCTCGTGCGAGCCGCCCGTGCCGCGCAGCTCGAACTCCAGGCGCCAGCGCTCGTCCGCCACGTTGGAGACGCAGTACAGCTCCAGGGTGCCAATCTCCGTGAGCGCCGCTTGCAGGTGCACCGGCACATCCGACGCCTTGCCCGAGGTGCCTCGGAGCAGCGTGTGGATGGGCGGCAGCGCCTTCAAGTCCTCCGCCAGCGGCACCAGGTCCCCCGGCTTGTCGATGCGGTCGCTGGTGGTGGAGTAGAGCTGGAACTGCACGGGCTTGCCCAAGGTGAGCGTGAAGGGACGCTCGCCCAGGTCCACCTTCTGCCCCTCCTCGAAGCCGCGGGGGATGAGGCACAGCGCGGGCTGCTCGGTGCTGTCCGCCGGGCGCTGGAGTCCCACGTAGTAGGCGCGCGCCGCGCCACCGCCGATGCGCAGGCCATGCCCGCGCCGCACCAGCCCGTAGTAGGCCGCGCCGCGCGCCACGGCGAGCTCCAGTGACTCGTGGCGCAGCAAGGGGATGCGCGGCGCGTCCGGCCACCAGGCCGACAGCGCCTCCACCAGCCGCTCGGAAATCTGGGGCGAGTTGAACACGCCGCCGTTGAGCAGCACCGCGTCCGGGCGGGGCAGGGCGCTCGCGTCGCCAGGTGACTGGCCCAGCGCCGCGAAGCCCGCCGCGGCATGCGCCGCGAGGAAGGCCGCGAGGTGGCGTGTCACCGCCGCGTCCTGCACGTACGGCAGGCCCAGCTCCTGGAGCGCCATGCGCGCGGCTCGGCGCGGGCGTTCGGTGGGCGCCGAGCGCGGGAAGAAGCCATCGAGCACCAGGGCCTGGGCCTCATCCCGCCCCAGCTCGGCGGACAAGGTTCCGCCCAACAGCCGGCTGCCTTCGCCCAGCAGCGACACGCCGTACTTTTCGGGAGGCGTGTGGCCGAGCAGGGACTCCTTCGCGGTGCGCGCGGCCTGGATGGCCTGCGTCCACTGCGCGGCGGACAGGCGCCGTCCGTCAGGGAAGAGCTTCTCCTCCACGCGACGGGCGAGCGCGGCGTCCATGTTGTCGCCACCCAGCATCAGGTGCTCGCCCACGGCGAGGCGCCGGAGCATGGGCCCCTCGGGCGAGACGCCCGCGTGCACCAAGGTGAAGTCCGTGGTGCCGCCCCCCACGTCCACCACCAGCACCAGCCGCACCTGTCCGAGCGCGGCCTCCAGGCCCGCACGGTGGCGCGCGGTGTAGTCGTAGAACGCGGCCTGGGGCTCCTCCAGGAGCGTGAACCTCTCCAGGCCCGCCTTGCGCGCGGCGCTCACCGTCAGCGCGCGCGCGGCCTCGTCGAAGGAGGCGGGGACGGTGATGACCACTTCCTGCTTGGACAAGGGCTCGCTCGGGTGCGCGAAGTCCCAGGCCCGAGCCATGTGCGTCAGCAGCAGCGCGCTGGCGTCCACGGGGGACAGCTTGGCCACGTCCGCGGGAGCGCCCCACGGGAGGATGGGCGCGGAGCGGTCCACGCCCGGATGGCACAGCCAGCTCTTGGCGCTGGCCACGAGGCGGCCGGGCACGCGCGCGCCCTGCCACCGGGCGAACTCGCCCACCACCCACGGCCCGCCGTCATCGCCCCAGGGGAGGCGGGTGGTGCCCGCGGCCAACTCGGCGCCGGCGGGGACGTAGACGGTGGAGGGCAAGAGGGCGCGCGCGCTGACCTCGCCCTGTCGTACGAGCTGCGGGATGGGGAAGTCCTCGACGGGCGCGCCCGCTCCCTTCGCGGGGTCCACGGACGCCACCGCGCAGTGGGTGGTGCCCAGGTCGATGCCGACGATTCGCATACGCCTCCGGTTGACGCCGGCCCTTCTATTCCTTCATCCGCACGTTGAGTTCCAGCTTCCAGCGACCGGATCCGCCCTTCTCCAGGCACCGCAGCTCCAGGGTGCCCAGCTCCGTCACCGCCGCCTGGAGGTTGACGGGCGTCAGGTCTCCAAAGGGCGTGGGTTGGCCGGAGAGCGAGGTCTCGATGGGGGCCAGCTCCTCCAGCGTGCCCTCCGCCAGCTCCACGTCCACGTCCTCCAACATGACGCCCACGGCGTCGTCGCGCCTGAGCGAGGAGGAGAAGAAGCGGAAGCGGGTGGGCTCGCCCGTGACGAGGCCGAACTCCTGCGGGGGAACGTCCGCCTGGGTGCCTTCCTCCATGCCGAAGGGGGCCACGCACAGCGCCTTCACGGGTGGCTCCATGCCGGGCACCGCCGGCATCGCCGTCTCCACGCCCACGTAGTAGGCGCGCGCCGTGCCGCCGCGGATCCGCAGGCCGTGGCCCTGACGGACCCAGCCGTAGTACGCCGCGCCGCGAGCCACCGCGAGGTCCAGGTCCGCGCCCTCCAGCTCCTTCGCGGGCGCGCCGCCGTCGGCCTCGAGCCACGCGTTGAGCACCTCCAGGACACGCGCCTTCAGGGGTCCGGCCTTGAAGACGCCACCGTTGAAGAGCACCGCGGTGGGGTGGAGGAAGGCCTTGCCGGTGACATCCACCGGCGCGTCGTGGCTGGCCGCGAGCGCCTGGGCCTGACGGGTGAGGAACGCGGCCAGGTGCTTGGTGACGGCGGCGTCCTGCGCGTACGGAAGCGCCATCTGCGCCAGGCCCGTGCGGCGCGCCGTGCGCGGCAGGTCCGTCAGCGGGGACACGGGGAAGAAGCCATCCGTGAGGACGCGGTCCAGATCCTCACGCGTCAGCTCCGTGCGCAGCGTGCCGCCGATGAGCGACGAGCCCCGGCCCGGAATGGCGATGGGCGCGCTCTTCATGGACGGGTCGGCGTACAGCGCTTCCTTCGCCTGCCGGCATCCATAGGTGAGGGCGTTGAACTGCCACGTGTCGAGCTTCTTGCCCTCGGTGGCGAGCCGCTGGTTCAGCGTGTGCGCCAGCGCGAGGTCCATGTTGTCGCCGCCCAGGAGGATGTGGTCGCCCACCGCCACGCGCAGCAGCTCCAGGTCGCCGTCGCGGTCCTTCACCGTGATGACGGAGAAGTCGGACGTGCCGCCGCCCACATCGACGACGAGGATGACCTCGCCGGGCTTCATCTGCTGGCGGAAGTTCTCGCCCATCGCCTCCAGCCACGCGTAGAGCGCGGCCTGCGGCTCCTCCAGGAGCGTGGGGTTCGCGATGCCCGCGGCCTTGGCGGCCTCCAGGGTGAGGTCCCTCGCTGCGGCGTCGAACGAGGCCGGGACGGTGACGATGACATCCTGCTCGGCCAGCGCGTTGCCGGCGTCCTCGCGCGCGCGGGCGAAGGTGTGGTCCCACGCTTCCTTCAGGTGACGCAGGTAGCGCGCGGAGGCGTCCAGCGGCGAGACGCGCTGCACCTCCGGGGGCGCCTGCCACGGCAGGAGCGCCGAGCGGCGATCCACCCCGGGATGGGACAGCCAGCTCTTGGCCGAGGACACCAGCCGGGTGGGCACCTTGGCGCCGTGCGCGCGGGCGAACTCGCCCACGATGGAGGTGGCGTCCGCGTTCCACGGCAGGGCCAGGCTCCCAGCGGGGAACTCCTGGGGACTGGGCAGGTAGAGGAACGAGGGCAGCAGCGGGCGCGCCTCCACGGTGCCGGGCGCGGTGAGCTGCGGGACGGGCAGCATGGATTGCGCGCGGCCTCGGGCCTTGCCGTCCTCGAGGTTGAAGTACGACACCGCGGAGTGCGTGGTGCCGAGGTCGATGCCGATTGCGTACCGGGCCATATCGGACGGGGACTCCTGAAGAAGGGCGTGCGTGCGTGCGTGCGCTGCGACTCAGGCCAGCTCCACCTCGGCGGGCGCGAGCACGCGGGGATCCATCGCCGGGCTCACCGCCGGGAACTTCACTTCGGTGGTCACCCAGCCGTGGTGGCGCAGGGTGCCAGCGAAGGGAGGCTCACCCGCCACGTTGCCGGTGAGCCGGATGCGCTGGGCGTCGAACCCGGCGGGCACCGTCACGCGCGCCCCCTCGCCCTCCGGGAGGACGGGCTGGAGCGTCAGGTACTGGTGCACCACCTTGCGGCAGCCCTCATGGACGATGCGCGCCGCCGCGCCCACGTCCGCGTCCGGGAACGCCGCCACGTTCTCCTGCACGAAGTCGAGGAAGCGGCCCTCGCGCTGGAGCATCCCCAAGAGGCCGAGCGCGCTGGCGTGCTCTTTCTCCGGGGGCGGCGCGGCAGGGGCCACCACGGAGACGGGCAGGGCCTCCTGGCGAGGGGCCGGCGTGCCGGCGGGCAGCTCCTTCAGCGTCCCCGAGTCGTACGCACGACTGGCCGGAAGCACCGCCTGCGCGAAATCGCGGGACACGAGGCAGCGCCAGAAGCACAGCCAGGCGAGCCAGAGGCGGGCGAAGAACGACAGGGAGGCGGACGGGTCGGCAGTCATCGGCTCCGGATAACAAAGCCCGCTTGCTTTGCAATTCGGCAGACGCCGCAAATGCAAAGGGCCTCACGGTTTCCCGTGAGGCCCTTTGTTTTCAACATGGTGGAGGTGGACGGGATCGAACCGACGACCTTCGCATTGCGAACGCGACGCTCTCCCAACTGAGCTACACCCCCACAACGGGTACGACGTACTTCGGGACTCTCGTCCCGCCGCGCCGGTTTGGGGCCGACGAGGTGGATGCGGCTGATACCGAACCATTCTCCGGCTGTCAAGCATCTCAATTTCTGCCCAGAACCGTGCGATTGACGTGCCGCGCAGCGGATGCCATAAAAACCGTTCTTCTCCGGAGCATCCTTCCCGGTTCCCCGGCCCCTCCCGGATAATGTCTACGTCCCCTTCGAAAACGTTGAGCCCCGCCGAGCTCGCGAAGCTTGAGCATGCGTTCGCTTCCGATCCTTCGTCGGACGCCTACAAGCCCTTGGCCGAGGCCTATCTCGGGATGGGCCGCTTCATGGAGGCGATGGTCGTCTGCAAGAAGGGTGTGAAGGCCCACCCTCAGCTCGCGGCGCCTCGCATCCTCCTTGCCCGTGTCTACGCGGACCAGGGCAAGGACAAGAAGGCGCTCGAGGAGGTCCAGGGCGCGCTTCAAGCGCAGCCCGCGGACAAGGCCGCGCTGCGCCTGGCGGGCGTGCTTCAGCTCAAGACGGGTGAGGCCGATGCGGGCCGCGCCAGCTTGCTGAAGGCGTGGGAGGCGGATCCCGGAGATCCGGAGACCGTCACGCTCCTCCAGCAGCACAAGGTGGAGCTCCCCAAGCCCGCCGCGCCGCCCCCCGCGCCGGTGGCCCCGCCTCCGCCCGCTCCCGTCGAGGCCGCCCCGCGCGCCGCGCCGACCCTCGCTCCGGAGCCCCGCTCGAACGCCGCCGCTCGCGCGGCCTCGGCTGCCCAGGCCCCGTCTTCCGCGGCGCCTGCTCGTTCCGCGGCGGCCCGCGCGGAGCCCGCGTCCCGTCCCGCGCCCGTGCGCCGCGCCCCGGTGGTGGTGCACGAGGTGGACGACGACGAGGATGATGCCCCGCCGCGTCGGGTCTCCACTCCGGCGGGACGTGGCAGCAAGGTCGTCACGCTGGCGCTCCTTGTCCTCATCCCGCTGTTCGCCGGCGGCTATCAGTTCTACGCGTCTCGGGCGAAGGCTCGGGCCCACGCGCTCAAGAAGGCGCTGGATGCGGCCACCAACGAGCTGAAGCACGACTCGTTCGCCAGCTACAAGAAGGCGTGCGACGCGGCCAACCAGGCGCTCGAGGTGGACTCCGAGTCCACCGCCGCCCATGGCTACCTCGCCTACGCCTACGCCATCCGCTGGGGTGAGCACGGCGGCGGTGACGACGCGCGCAAGCAGGCCGAGGAGCATCTGGCCGCGGCCAAGAGTGGCAAGGAGCTGTCGAGCCACCTCTATGCGGCCGAGGCGCTCATCCTCACCTACAGCGGCAAGGGCAAGGAGGCCCTGGGCCAGCTCGAGGAGCGGGTGAAGAAGTTCGACGCGGAGGGCAAGGCGTCGTCGCTCCTGTACCTGACGCTGGGCCTCATCCAGATGAACGCGGGGGACATGGAGCGCGCCCGCGACAGCCTGGAGCGCGCGCAGGCGCTGTCTCCGGATGATCCGCGCGTCTATGCCGGCCTGGGCGCGGTGTACCGGCGCATGGGCCAGGACGCCACGGCCTGGAAGAACTACGACTTCGCGCTGCGCTACGAGAAGAACCACCCGGAGTCGCTGCTCGGGCGCTCGCTGCTGATGCTGGAGCAGGACGAGCCCAACTACGAGCTGGCCAACCGGCTGCTCAAGGCGCTGCTGGAGGTGGACCCGCCGCCGAGCCCGCGGCAGCTCGCCACGGCGCACCTGGCGCGCTCGCTGCTCATCAGCCGCGTGTCGCTGGCCATGCCCTCGCTCAAGCCCGAGGTGCAGCAGAAGCTCTCCGAGGTCACCGGCGTGCCGGTGGACAAGGACAAGGCGCGCGCCGAGGTGCTCAAGGCGGAGGAGACGGGCTTCGCGCTGGACAAGCAGAACCCGGAACTGAGCCTCATCAAGGGGCGCCGCCTGCTCGTCGAGGGCAACTTCGACGCGGCCGCCGAGGAGATCCGCAAGGCCATCCGCCTGGATGCCTCGCGCGCCCAGTTCTACGTGGAGCTGGCCAAGGCGCTCATGGGCAAGCCGGGCGGCGAGAAGGAAGCCGCGGACGCGCTCAACACCGCCCTCAAGACGATGGGGGAAAGCCCCAAGCTGGTCGTGATGCTGGGCAACGCCTACCGCCGGCAGGGCAAGCTCCCCGAGGCGCTGGCGCAGTATCAGCGCGCGGTGAAGGACCCGAAGGCCAAGAACCCCGAGGCGCGGCTGGCCATGGGCGCCATCTTCCGGGAGCGCTCCGAGTGGGACAAGGCGCTGGAGCAGCTTGAGAAGGCCAACCAGGAGTTCGTCGGTCAGACGGACCGCGCGGCCCTGGCGCTCACCGAGATGGGCCGCGTCTACCAGGGCAAGGGCGACGCCGCGAAGGCGGACGAGACCTACCAGCGCGCGCTCACGTCGGACGAGAACTACGCCCCGGCGTACTACTTCTACGCCTCACTCCTGGCGAAGGACTCCAAGCAGGGCTCCAAGGCCCGGATGCTGGCGCAGGAGTACATGAAGCGTGAGCCGAAGGGCGAGTACGCCACCGAGGCTCAGCGGATGGCGGGCAACTAGCCCGAGCGGTCCTCCGCTGGCCTCACCCCGACGCCGCGGGCCCCCAGGGCTCGCGGCGTCGTGCTTTCGCGACAAGCGCTGCTGATGCGCGCCGGCAGTTGGACACGAGGCTCGTCCTGGAGGCCGGGTTGATGCCCGGCCGGGCGGCCGATATGCCCGCCCCGCGCGTTCCCTGCCGGGCGGCGGCGGCCTTGCCACCCCCTCCCGGTGCTTGTATGGGAGGGCGCACTTGGACGGGAGCGGCGTCCCGTCTTCCACCCGCGCCGGCAGCGAGGGCTGCCTGAGCCACATCCCGGGAGTCTGCGTGAGCGCGCGTGCCGTGTCCTTGTCGTCCACCGCGTCCGACCTGGTCTCCCTCACCAAGCCCAGCCTCTCCAGCCTCGTCATCATCACGACGGCCGGAGGCATGTGGCTGGCGCCTGGCTCGCTGAGCCCCGGGCGCGCGCTGGTGACGCTGCTGGCCACCTCGGGCACCGTCGGCGCGGCCAACGCGCTCAACTGCTACCTGGAGCGCCACAGCGATCAGTTCATGGCGCGCACCCGCAACCGGCCGCTGCCCGCCGGGCGCATGGACCCCGCGGTCGCGCTCTGGTTCGGCATCTCGCTGGCGGCGGTGTCGCTGCCCGCGCTGGCCCTGGGCGCCAACCTGCTGACGGCGGGCCTGGGGCTCCTGGCGCTCCTGAGCTACGTGCTCGCGTACACGCCGCTCAAGGCGCGCACGTCCGCGGCGATGCTCGTGGGCGCGGTGCCCGGCGCGCTGCCGCCGCTGATGGGCTGGACCGCGGTGACGAACGTGCTGGACTCGGGCGGCTTCGCGCTGTTCGCCATCCTGTTCCTCTGGCAGATGCCGCACTTCCTCGCCATCGCGCTGTTCCGCAAGGAGGAGTACGCCGCCGCGGGCCTCAAGTCCGTGCCGCTGGAGCGCGGCGACGAGTCCAGCCGCGCGCAGCTCGTGCTCTACGTGGTGGCGCTCGTCCCCATGACGCTCTTGCCCTTCCAGCTGAACATCGCGGGCGTGTGGTACCTGGCCGCGGCGGCCGGGCTGGGGCTCGCCTTCCTGGCCATGGGCGCGTGGGGCTTCTTCAAGCAGCTGGGGAAGCCGTGGGCGCGCCAGACGTTCTTCTATTCGCTGCTGTACCTGACCGGCCTGTTCGCCGCGCTGATGCTCGACCGCGTCCCTCGCGGCTAGCGCTCGCGGGCGCACGCCGGGGAGCAGACGCCCATGCTTGAGAGCCCGGTCCCCTCGCTTCCTCCCCCCTTGCTGCAACTGGAGGGGCTCACGCGCCGTTTCGCTGGCCGCACCGCGGTGGATGGCCTGTCGCTGTCCGTGCGACAGGGCGAGATCCTGGGCCTGCTCGGCCCCAATGGCGCGGGCAAGTCCACCACGTTCCAGCTCCTGGCGGGGCTGCTCGCCCCCGACGCGGGGCACGTTCGCTTCGAGGGACAGCCGCTGTCCCTGAGCGACCCGTCGCTGCGCCGCCGCATGGGCATCATCTTCCAGCGGGGCAGCCTGGATGACCTGCTGTCCGCGCGCGAGAACCTGCTCCTGGGGGCCCGGCTGTACGGCCTGTCCGGCGCGCGGGCGCGCGAGCGGGTGGAGACGATGCTCACGCTCATCGGCCTCAGCGACCGGGGCGACGAGCGCGTGGGGACGTGGTCGGGCGGCATGCGGCGACGGTTGGAGCTGGCGCGCGCGCTCGTGCACCAGCCTCGCGTGCTCTTGATGGACGAACCCACCCAGGGTTTGGACGAGGGCTCCTTCCGCACCTTCTGGGCGCACCTCAAGCGCCTGCGCGACGCGGAGGGCATCACGGTGCTGCTCACCACCCACCGCGCGGACGAGGCGGAGGTGTGCGACCGGCTCGCGGTCCTGGACGGAGGGAAGCTGGTGGCGTGTGACACGCCGGCGGCGCTCGCGGCGCGCATGGGGGGAGACATCCTGACCCTGGAGGCGCCGGAGCCCGAGGCCCTGGCCGCGCAGGTGCGAGAGCGCCTGGGCCTGGATGCGAGCGTGGTGGAGGGGCAGGTGCGCGTGGAGGTCGCGCAAGGACATGCGCTGGTGCCGCGGCTGGTGGAGGCCTTCCCTCCGGGGCGGTTCGCCTCCGTGTCGCTGCGCCGGCCCACGCTGGCGGACGTGTTCCTCCAGCTCACCGGGCGCGCGCTCGGAGCGGATGCTCCGGCCCCGCAGCCTGTCGCGAAGAGGAGTCGCCGATGAGCGCCGAGGTGTCCGCGGATCAGCCCGCGCTGGAGGCCCCCGTGGCCACGCGTCCCGAGCCCGGGGCGTTGGCGCTGCAATGGGCGACGGTGCGCGTGCTGCTGGCGCGCGACGTGGTGCGCTTCTTCCGGCAGCCGAGCCGCGTGGTGGGCGCGCTCGCGCAGCCCATCCTTTTCTGGTTCGTCATCGGCTCGGGCTTCGCGGGCTCGTTCCGCGTGGAGGGCGCGCAGGGGCTGGGCTACCAGCAGTTCTTCTTCCCGGGCGTCGTCACCATGGTGGTCCTCTTCAGCGCCATCTTCGCCACCATCACCGTCATCGAGGACCGCAAGGAGGGCTTCCTCCAGGCGGTGCTCGCCGGGCCGGGTTCTCGGCTCGCGGTGGTGTTGGGCAAGGCGCTGGGCTCGTCCACCATCGCGCTGATGCAGGCGTCGCTGTTCCTCTTGTTCGCGCCGTTGGCCGGGGTTCGTGGCGACACGGTGAACCTGCCGCTGTTGGCCACGGTGATGGTGCTGTCGGCGCTCGCGCTGACGGGCATGGGCATGTCGCTGGCGTGGTGGGTGCGCTCCAGCGCGGGCTACCACGCGGTGATGAGCATCGTGCTCCTGCCCATGTGGGTGCTGTCCGGGGCCATGTTCCCGCTGAAGGGCGCGGGGCCGGTCATGGCGTGGGTGATGCGGCTCAACCCCATGCGCTTCTCCGTCGAAGGCGTGCGCCGGGCGCTCTATGGCGTCGAGGCGTCCGCGGCGGTGGGCTCCGCCCAGAGCGGCCTGGGGCTGGAAGTCCCGGTGCTGCTCGCGTTCGCGGTGGTGTTCCTGGGGCTAGCGGCCTTCAGCGTGAGCCGCCGCGAGTAGCTCCGCCGAGCCAGCCCCGTCGTTGGACTTGAGGTCGCCCTTCCACTACGAGGGGACCCACGTTGGAACCCTGAAGCTCATCAAGGAGACTGCCTCATGACGCTGCGTTCGCTCGGCCTGGCGGTGGTGGGTGCCGCGGGCCTGATGGCCCTGCCGGCTTGCAAGAAGGACGAGGCGCCGCCCGCGCCTGCTCCCGCGACGGAGACTCCCTCTGCCGCCAAGCCCGCAGCGCCGGTGGCCGCTGCCGCAGCGCCGATCGCGCCCGCGGGCAAGGGCGTGGTGAAGGGCGTGGTGAAGTTCACGGGCGAGGCGCCCGCGATGGCGGACCTGCCCGCGAGCCTCGACACCGCCTGCGAGGGACGGCCGGTGAAGGAGCAGTCGGTGCTCGTGAAGGATGGGCACCTGCAGAACGTGCTGGTGCGCGTGAAGGGGCCCGTGGCCGGTGCGCCGCCCGCGCCCTCCACGCCGGTCCTCGTGGACCAGTCCAAGTGCACGTACCTGCCGCGCGTGCAGGGCGCGATGCCCGGCCAGCAGGTGATGTTCAAGAACAGCGACGGCACGCTCCACAACGTCCGCGGCGTGGTGGGCACCAAGCCCGTGTTCAACGTCGCGCAGCCGCCATCGGCCGCTCCGGTCGAGAAGCCGCTGCCCGCGGACGCGGACGTGCTCAAGCTCAAGTGTGACGTGCACCCGTGGATGGCGGCCTTCGTCGTCGCCAACGCGAACCCGTACTTCGCGACCACGGGCGAGGACGGCGCCTTCACGCTCACGGGCCTGCCGGCGGGCACGTACACGCTGGAGGCATGGCACGAGACGCTCGGCACGAAGACGGCCGAGGTGACGGTGAAGGACGACGCTCCTGCCGAGGCGGCCTTCGACTTCTCCGCCGCGGACGCCACGGCGAAGAAGTAGTCGCGAGCAGTGCTCCGGGGCTGTGATGTTCCACGCCCCGGAGACTCCGCCGCGTCAGGTCTCCGCGCGGTTCGGCGGACCCTGACGGCGGACCGTGAAGCCCACCCGCGCGCCTCCGCCTGGGCGGTTCTCCGCGAAGGTCTCTCCTCCGTGGGCCCGCGCGATGCGCTGCACGAGCGCGAGCCCCAGGCCCAGGGAGCCGGCCTCGCGGGCCTCTCCGCCGCGGTCCTTGCGATAGAACGGCTGGAAGATGCGCGTCTCCTCACCTGGGAGGAGGCCCGGGCCGCGGTCGTCCACGCAGAAGGCCACCTCGGCATCGCCGCGCGGCATCATCCGCAGCGACTCCGCGCCGCCGCCGTGCTTGCGCGCGTTGTCCAGCAGGTTCACCAGGGCGCGCCCCAGCAGTGTGGCGTCCGCCACCAGTCCCGGCTCCTCGGCGGTGACGTCGAGCTTCTCGGCCGCGAGGCCCGCGCGCTCCAGCGCCCGACACGCCAGCTCCCGGCCATCCAGCACCTTGGGCGTGAGCTGCCCGAAGTCCAGCCGCGAGCTGGCCAACAGCTCGCCCACCAGTGCGTCCAGCTCCACCACCTCGCGGTCCATCTGGTCGAGCGTGCGGGGGCTGCCGCCGCTGTCACGCAGCAGCTCCGTGAGGACGCGCATGCGAGCCAGGGGCGTGCGCAGCTCATGCGAGACGGCGGCGAGCAGCTCGCGTTGATCCACCACCTGCTTCTCGATGCGCGCGGCCATGTCGTTGAAGGCCTCGGCCAGCTCGGCGAACTCCCCCGTGGCGTGCCAGTCCAGGCTCGCTCGGACATCCAGCTTGCCCGCGCCGAGCGCCTGGGTGGCGCGCACGAGGATGTCCACGGGGCGCGCCAGCTTCCGGGCGATGCCTCCCGAGGCGGCCCACAGCACGGTCGCCGACAACGCCAGCGGCAGGATGAATCGCCAGATGGGCCGGTTGCGCGTGTTGCCGTAGCAAGCGCGCGCCTGGCCCATCCGCGTGCCGTCGCGCTCCACGGGCACGGAGATGTCGGGCCCGTGGCAGGGCTCGCCCGCGTGGGCGATGACGGCGCCGCTCGTGTCCAGCAGCTCCACGGACACGTTCAAGTCGCGAGCAATGCCCTCCATCAGCGCCTGCCGCTGCGCGGGCACGTCCCAGGCCTCGGCGAAGCGATTGCCGACGTAGTGGCGCATGCGCTCTGCTTCCTGGCTCCACAGCGTGCCGCCCACCAGGTTCATCACCGCGCCCACCAACATGCTGGTGACGAGGATGCTCGCGCCGAACCACATGAAGAGCCGGCGGTGCAGCCGGGCGCGCACGTAGTGGCCCAGGCGCCCCATCCGCCAGTGATGCCAGTGGTGCCACTGGTGCCAGTGATGGTGATGCGGGAAGGGCGGTGGGTGGCGGCCCCGGCCGTGCGAGCGGGGATGGGGCCGGGGCGGAGGACGGGGCCTCATGCGCCCTCTTTGGCGAAGACGTAGCCCACGCCGCGCACGGTCTTGATGAGCCGGGTGCCCGCGTCGCCGAGCTTCTGTCTCAGATGGGAGATGTGAACGTCCACGGTGCGCTCGCCGACAACGGTGTCCGTGCGGCCGGCTTCACCCAGGAGCGCGTCGCGCGGGATGACGCGCCCCGCGCGGCGGACCAAGGCCACCAGGAGGTCGAACTCCAGGCCGGTGAGGTCCACCGCTTTGCCGTCCACCTGGACCTCGCGTCCGGCCACATCGATGGAGACGCCCGCGGACTCCAGGCGGTCCGCCACCGCCGAGGGCTGCGAGCGTCGCAGCACCGCGCGCAGCCGCGCGAGCAGCTCGCGCGGACTGAAGGGCTTGGGCAGATAGTCGTCCGCGCCCAGCTCCAAGCCCACCACGCGGTCCGTCTCGTCGCCCTTGGCGGTGAGCATGAGGACCGGGATGCGACTCTTGGCCCGGATGCGCTTGCACACCTCCAGGCCATCCATGCCCGGCATCATCACGTCCAGGAGCACGGCGTCGTAGGCCCCGGCCTCCAGCGCCGCCAGCCCGCGACCTCCGTCGACCGCATGGCTGACGGTGAGGCCGTTCTTCCCGAGGTACTCGGCGAGCAGTTCGTACATCCGGGTGTCGTCGTCGATGAGCAGGACGCGTGTGGACATGGAGGCCCGGGACTCTAACGCGCCCCGGCGGTCGCGGCGGGAGCACTGCCCACGGAAGCGGGCAGGGCCAGGGTGGGGGCTGGCCGCACGGCCGGGCTGGCGTCGAGCGTCACCATGTTCCCCGACGAGAGGGCGAACCCCGTGACGCCGGCCGGCACCGGGGCCGAGGCGACATACACCGGCTGCGGTCCCGCCGCGGTCGCGATGACGACGGGCTGAAGGCCCGTGGGGGTCGCGACGTAGAGGGCCTGCGCGGACGGCGTGAGGCCAGGCATGGGCGTCGCGGCGACCGGAAGCGAAGCGAAGGCCGGCGGCGCGGTGACGGAGACGATGACCGGGCCGCTGCTCGCGGCGGAAGGCGGCGGAGGATTGGCCGCGGCCGGAGCGGGCTGGGGCGCGCGGGGGGCGGGACCTTCCCACGGTGAACCCGACGCGCCCCAATGACAGGCACGATTCCGGTGCGCGAGGCTCGCGAAGCCAGAGGCGTAGCCTCCGAGGGTTCCCGCGGCGAGGAGGACGATCAACAGACGGCGAGGCATGGGTAGGCTCCTTGCGTGCGCTGAAGGGAACGGGCCTCAGTACATGGGGGGACGGGCGTCATCGGAGTGCGGCCCGTGGTGGTGCCCGCGACCGCGCCAGCCGCAGCGGCCGTGGTGGCGGCCCTGCCAGCCGTGGTGCCAGCCGCGCTCCATCAGGTCCGCGAGCTCGCGGCGCTGGTGCGGCTCCAGGGCCTCGTGGACCTGCGCGAGCGCGCCCTGCACGGTGCGGCGGACTTCCTCCAGCGCGATGTCCTGGCGGCTGAACAGCTCGCGCACGGCGGCGCCGTCGAACTGCTCGCCGCGCATGGCCTGGGCGAGGCTGGAGCGGCTGTCACCGAGCACCGAGCGCGCCTTGCCGAGCGCCTCGAACACGTCATCCACGGCCTTCGAAATGACCTTCTCCTGGCCGGGCGTCGCGTCCAGCCGCTCGAACAGCCAGTGCAGGCGGGGACGCCAACCGAAGCCGCGGCGCTCGCCGTGTCCGAACGGGTGATGCGAGTGCCAGCGGTGGTGATAGCCCCGGCGCACCGTGGCGAAGAGTCCGGCGAGGCACGCGGTTCCAAAGACAAATCCAAACATGGACTGCTCCTGGGTAGGCCCGAGCGGACTGCGAAGGGCGCGGGCGTTGTTGACGGAGCAGAAAGTAGAGAGGCGGTGTGAAGCGCACGCCCGGGACGGGTGAAGAAGTGTGAAGGGGGCGGAGAACACTTCTGAAAGCCCGATTGTCGGTTGGACGACGCTTGGCGGCCCGGTGGTCGGGTGGGCTCCTGGCTCCAGCTGGCAAGTGAGTAGAATTCCCTGCGTGCCGGAGCGATGTCCGTCCCGTCACGGGGGGTCTGGTGACGCCGGGTCCCCAGTCAGAGCAGAAAGAAGAAGGTCACATGGCAACTGGAACTGTGAAGTGGTTCAACGACGCGAAGGGGTTCGGGTTCATCGCCCAGGAGAATGGTGAGGATGTCTTCTGCCACCACTCCGCCATCAACATGGATGGCTTCCGTACCCTCCAAGAGGGTCAGAAGGTGGAGTTCGACGTGACGCGCGGTCCCAAGGGACTCCAGGCCCAGAACGTGCGCCTCTCCCAGAGCTGAGCAGGACTCGGGACTCCGCGCCGGGTGGGCCAGTCTTCTCTCGGAGGACTGGGCCCTCGGCGTCCCCGTCCGTGGGCGGACAGCCAGCCCGTGGCTGTTCTCCCGCCAACACCCGGCACCTTGTCTGTCTTGAGGTCAAGAGCGTGGCCGCGCTCCGATGCGCGCCACCTGCCCTGCGGCTTCGATGACGGCACACGCACCCAGGCCTGCGCGCGCTGGGGCTCAGGCCGACAGTTCCCTCACGCGCACGGCATCGTGTCGGCTCAACGCCAGCGGCGCGGCGAGCCCGCGTATGTGAAGGCTCCAGGTGTCGTGGCTCGCCCGCTCCAGGCGACTCTCCCCGACATGCCCTGGGATTCTCGGAGCACCTGAACCTTGAGAGGCTGCCGCTCCGACCAGTCGCGAGCGTTCGCCGCGGCCTGATTCAACCCCGCCGCAACGTGGCTGGCCGGCGAGTTCGTGTTCGCTCTGCCGGGCGTCTCTCTCTTCCTGCGTTCGTGGCTCACGCAGTTGAAACGCCACGCCTGCTCCAGCGCGTGTCCAGCGTGGTGCCTCGACACTTCGACGTGAGACTCGGGAGGGCTGGGCACATAGCGTGCGGTGCGGGTTCCCGTTTCCGAGTGCACGTGTGATGCGCGGTGCGTCAGGGGGCCTGTCGCGGCGGCCCTGGGCGCTTGCGGCCCTTGCGCGAGACGAGGGCGTCGAGGCCGTCAAGGACGCGCTCGAGGCCGAAGTGGAAGGCGTGGTCCGGGTCGAGCGTGGCGCCGTGCGCGGCGCCCGCGGCGGAGCCGACCCGAGACGCGAGGGGGTAGCGTGCCGGGTCGAGGATGCGTCCCAGGAGCGGCGCGTTCGCGCTCCACCACTCCGCGTCGCTCTGGGAGGACTCCCGTTTGGCGGCCGTGGCCGCGGCGGAGGCGCGCGCCGTGGACTCGACGAAGCCGAGCACGAAGCTCAGCGCGGCATCTCTCTCCACATCCTCCAGCCCGATGCCATCGAGCGCGCCCAACTCGTACTCGTACTTCTCCATCAACCCGGGGCCGAGCGGCGGGCGCAGCGTGGACACCTCTGCGAGCCAGCCGTGGCGCTCGTGCAGGGCGCGGTTGTCGTGAGCCACGGCCTCCAGCCGCGCGCGCCAGCCCGTGCCCCGCGGTGCGCGCCGCTCCATGCGCGCATAGAGCCAGTCGAGCATCAGGTCCACCACCTCCGCCCTGCCGGGGACGTAGGTGTAGAGCGTCATCGGGCCAACCGACAGGCGCTCGGCCAGCTTGCGCATGGTCAGCGCGTCCAGGCCCTCCTCATCCGCGAGCGCGATGCCCGCGACGACGATGGCGTCCACGCTCAGCGTGGGCTTGGGGCCACGCTGCCCCGAAGGAGTGGGGAGGTCCTTGCGCCACAGAAGCTCCAGCGTCCGGGCCGGGTCGCCCGCCCCGCTGCGATGAGAAGCCATGTCTCCCAGTGCCAGAGATGACCTTGACTGGCTACTCCGTACGATGTACGGAATATTGAGTTCCACGAGGTCGCCGAGGGCTCCCCATGCGCGTCACCGCGTCCGCTGTCTCCTTGAATGTCGATGATGTCGTCGCGTCCGCGTCGTTCGTGAAGCGCCACTTCGGCTTCACCGAGGACATGTCGGCGGACGGGTTCGTGTCCTTGTCGCGCAAGGACGTGGGCTTCCAGCTCATCTACCTGCGCAAGGGGCTGGCGACGCTGAAGCCGGAGTCGCTGAAGCACCAGCGGGCGGAGGGGGTGCTCGTGGTCCTCGTGGTCGACGACGTCGACGCGGAGTACCGCCGGCTCCAGACGGAAGGGGTGGCGGTGCTCACGCCCATCGAGACGGAGTCGTGGGGCGAGCGCTACTTCCAGGTGGCGGACGGCAATGGCGTCATCATCCAGCTCGTCCAGTGGGTCCAGGCGCCGCCGGGTGCGGGGGCCTGATTCGCCGGTCCGCTCGCGTCCGGGTGAACAGGCTTTCCTTCCGTGCGACGCCGGTGTTCGAAGTCCGGCGCGGTGCCTGGGCGGAGCGCGCGCAGGCGCCAGGACTCGCGTGACGGTGAAGGTGGAGGTGCCTCGTCAAAGCGGCCTGGGGCAGTCGGGCAAGTGCACGGGGGAGCGGTCACCGTGAAGGGTGAGCCGTGCCGCCGCTCCCGAAGTTCGTGCGCTCGGAAATCTTCCCCGTTCGGAAGCCCTTGCCCAAGGGGCTGAAGGGAACGAAGCCGCTGCCGAGTTCCTCTCGCCGACTCAGGCCCGGCGAGAGCTCATGCAACGGCAAGCAGTCTGATGACTATCAATCTGGTGTCTCAATAATCAGGCGCGGTACACACGCACGAGTCACCCAGTGCGCAGCACGTGTGTCCACCGATGCGGCTCAAGCCCAAAGTGGCATCGGAGGGGCTTCCGGCGCTGCTGTGGTCATCCGCTTTATCGTTATGGGTCGATGCCCAGTTCGGTGAAGACGAAGCTCAAGGTGAATGCCACTTCGCGCAGGAACGCATACCGGTCCGAGGGACCTGCGTGGCCCGTATCCATGTCCATGTGGAGGAGCAGGGGCGTGTCGCGCGTCTTGTTGGCCCGCAGCCGGGCGACCCACTTCGCGGGCTGCCAGTAATTCACCTGGCTGTCGTTCAGCGCGGCCATCACCAGCATCGCTGGGTAGGGCTGTCGTTTGACCTGAGTGTAGGGGCAGTACTGCTTGATGTTGGCGTAGTCCGCGGCGAGGGTGGGGTTTCCCCACTCCGCATACTCGGGAATGGTGAGGGCCAAGGAGGCGTCCAGCATCGCGTCGAGGACATCCACGAAGGGGTAGTGCAGGAGCGCTACGCGGAACAGGTCCGGGCGCAGATTGAGGACCGTCCCCACGAGCAGCCCACCGGCGCTGCCACCCCAGATGGCCAGTCGCTCCCGAGACGTGTAGCCCCGGTCGATGAGCGCCTCCGCCACGGAGATGAAGTCCGTGAAGGTGTTCATCTTCTGGTGTCCACGACCCGCGTCGTGCCACGCCTCGCCGAGTTCTCCGCCGCCGCGCACGTGCGCCGTGGCCACCACGATGCCGCGCTCCAGCATGGAGATGTCATTGGAGAAGAAGCCCAGGGACGGGGTGTCACCGTATGCGCCATAGCCCTTGAGGTACATGGGGGCGCTGCCGTCCCGGCGCAAACCCTTGCGGTACACGAGGCTGACCGGGACTCGCGTCCCGTCCGCCACCGTCACGGACAGCCGCTCCGTCGTGTAGCGTGAGGGCTCATAGCCAGGAACGTGCTGCTGCTTGAGAAGTGTTCGCTGGTGCGTCCTCATGTCGTAGTCGAAGGTGGCGGCAGGGGTGATGGGCGACTGATAGCGGAACCGCAAGACGCGCGTGTTCCACTCCTCGTTTCGCTCCAGGTCCACCTCGTAGACCTCCTCGGGAAAGCTCACCCGGTGTCGCTCCCCCGTGGTGAGGTCGAGCACTGTCAGGTACTGCAGCCCTGCCTCACGCTCGGAGAGCACGAGATGGTCCGCGAAGAGCTCGACGCCCTCCAACATCACCGCCTGCCGAGGGGCCAGCAGCTCCTTCCAGTGTTCCGGGCCAGGTGCCTCCACTGGGGCGGTGACGAGGCGGAACTGGGGGGCGTGGGAGTTGGTTCGGATGTAGAAGAGTCCGCCCCGGTGGTCCACGCTGTACGTGTGACCTTCCTCTCGCGGGGCCACCATGCGAGGCGTTGCCGCGGGCGTGTCTGCCTTCAGCACGCGCACCTCGCTCAGGGTGTTTCCCCGGCTCTGGATGAAGAGGTAGTCGCCCGACCGCGAGCGGGAAAGGGCCAGGTTGAGGCGCTCGTCCGTCTCTTCGAAGGCAAGGGTGTCTTGGGGCTCGCCCAACACATGACGCCAGAGGCGGTGTGAGCGCTTCGCCGCGTCCTCGGTGACATAGAGCAGGGTGCGATTGTCGGCGGCCCAGGCTACGCCATCGACATGGTCGCGCTGTTCAGGCAGCAGTGTCCCGGTGCGAAGGTCCTTGATGAAAAGGGTGTAGTCGCGTGCTCCGGTGGTGTCGATGGAGTACGCCAGGAGTTGACCGTCGTCGCTGACCGTGAAGGCCTTGAGCTTGATGAAGCGGTGTCCGGTGGCGAGCACGTTCAGGTCGAGCAGCACCTCTTCGGGCCCTTCGGGGGAGATGCGCTTGCGACAGTGGATCGGGTAGGGCTTGCCTGCCTCGGTCCGCGAGTAGTGGAGGTATCCACCCTTGCGATGGGGCACGCTGGAGTCCGTTTGTTGGAGGTGTCCGAGCATCTCCTGGTAGAGGCGCTCCTGGAGAACGGCTGAGCGCTGCATGAACGCCCGTGCATAGTCCGTTTCCGCCTGGAGGTAGGCGAGCACCTCGGGGTTGTTCTGCTCTTGAAGCCACGCGTACTCGTCCTGGCGCGTATCCCCATGGAGGGTGATGGCATGAGGGACGCGCTTCGCGATCGGTGGCGCGAGTGGGCTCGCGACGACGAAGGAGGCGGCGCGAGGCGGCGTCGCGCAGGCGACGGTCAGCACGAGGGCCCACGGCATGATGTTCATTGCGTTCATCCAGCCCACCATCCTCTGTCTCAATGTCAGATGCGGTACAGGACCACGCCCAGCGCCTTGAAAGCGAGCATGGCGTGGCGCTGTGGGCGCCAGGCCCGCCGGCACGGGCGCACCGGTGACCACGCCATCGCCGAGCCACCCGGCGAGGTTCCGCTTCCAGACGAGGCGCCGGGTGTCCGTCCTGCGGGCGAGGAGTTCGTTCAGGGCGAGGTGGGCCGAGCGAAGCGCGCCACCACCTGTCGATTGAATGCGGGGAGATCCGCGGGCTGGCGGCTGGTGACGAGCGTTCCATCCATCACCACTTCCTCGTCGACCCAGGTGGCTCCGGCATTCTGCAGGTCCCGGCGGAGGGAAGGGTAGGACGTCACGCGACGCCCCTTCACGCCACCGGCGTCCGCGAGCAGCCACAGCCCGTGGCAGATGGCCGCGACCGGCTTCTTTGTCCGAAGGAAGTCCTGCACGAAGGTCACCGCCTCGGGGACGAGCCGCAGGCTGTCCGCGCTCTCGGTGCCGCCGGGGAGATAGAGCGCGTGGTACGTGTCGGCGCGGACGTCACCGAGGGCGCGGTCCACCGGGAACTCGCTCACCTGTCCTGGTCCCGCCGACGCGCGCACGCTCCCGGCCTTGGGTGCTACCAGCTCCACCTTTGCTCCCGCGTTCTCCAGAGCGCGACGCGTCTCGGTCATCTCGGGAACGTTGAAGCCGTTCGTGACGAGCATCGCCACGGTCCTGCCCGCGAGCGGGCCTGCTGCCAGGGCAGGCGCGTTTGGAATGGCCTTTGAGGCGACGGGCGGCGAGGGAGGGGTGGTCTGCGCGGGGACCTCCGGGCGTGGCTCTTTGTGGAAGACCTTGCTCACGATGGTCCACTGGCCGTTGAGCTTGAGCAGCGAGATGTAGTCGATGAAGTTCCACTTCGGCGCGCGGATGGAGACCTTGGCGACGGCGGCGGTGCCAAAGACATCCACCTGGAGGACCCGGTCCTCGCGCTCGGGGAAGGGGTGCTTCGCCACGTTCTGGATGTACTCCGCGCTCGTCCAGGCCGTGAATGCGCCCTCGGGGCTCACGAAGAGGAGCTTCGACTCGGGATGGAACGCGCGCTGGAGTCGTGCGGCGTCGCCGGACTTCACCCCCTCGGTGTAGTCAGCGACGGTCGCGCGGATGGCGTCGACGTCTTCGTTGGGGGTGGCCATCAACCAGGTGGCGAGCAGGGTCGAGGCCAAGGGAGACAGCATCATGGATTCCTCCGAGAGGGTGTCCCGTCACTCTTGCGTGCGCATCGCCCAGCCAGCGGGGACATTCCGCCAGCGGTGGGGCGGAGCGGTGAGCGGCAGCCATGAGCGGTGAGCGGCGGCGAAGCGCGGTCCGCTCCCCTGAGAGGAATGCAAACAGGGCCGAGGGAACTCCGGCCTGCGCTACGGCAGCGGAACGATGGTGCGCTCTGGGTTCAACGGGCTGAGGAGCGGCCTGAGCCGTTCGGCCACATCAGCGCGCAGGCTCACCATCATCCGATGCGTGCTCGAGCCCGGAAGACGTAGGACGTCATAGGTCTCGTACGCGGTATTGAAGTCCCCCTGGAAGTTCTCCCTGAACGGCGTCAGGTGATGGAATCCTGAATGGAGGACGTACACCGCGGGCCGGACCTCGTTCGCGGTGTAGCGGTAGTCACTTCGGCCATAGAAATTCCGACGTGTTCCATGGTGGGCGAGGTGCTCATCCGTGAGTCCCAGGATGTCGTGGATATACGTATCGGGAAGCTCGAACCCGAGCAGTCCGATTCCTTCGCCAGCCACCACGTCTTCCTTTCGCAGTCCTGTGCGGAGTGCGCGCGCAATGACTCCGTAGAAATCGGCAGGTTGCTCCAGTTCCCAGTGCATGCGAGGGAAGAAGTGGACCTGCGATGCCTCCACGTACATCCCGAGGCCCGCTGCTGTGGCCAATGCAATCCCTGCCACCGGCCGAAGCCCAGCGCGCACCCGCCGTGCCCCGGTGCCCAGGGCGCTCAGGCCCGCTGCTGCAGGAAACATCAAGAGGGGGGTGTACATGGTCAGCAGCCGGAAGTGCGGCATCCAATCCCCTCCCTGAAGCAGAACGAGCAGTGAGGCGCCCATCCCCGTCAAGCTGCCGAGCCACGCCGATGGCGAGCGAGGGGGGAGGATGGTGCCCAGGACGGACAAGATGATGAGGAGCGGGGTCGTGAGGAAGAATCCCCAGAGATAGCTCGCGCCGTTGCGCGCATTCACGAGCAGCTCGGGGACATTCGAGAGGGTGACCGCCTTGGCCGCCACGCTGTTGGGCATCGCGTGCCCGTAGAAGAACAAGCGACCTCCCGTCACAGTGGTGATGATGACGCCCCACCCCAGGGCCATCCGCAGCACATCCCTTTGGGACTCGCGCGCGTCGTTGGACAGCCGCCGAGCCACCAATAACCGGAAGACGGCGAAGAGAGGGAGCAGCGCGGCGGACTCGGGGCGGGTCGTGAAGAGGAGACCTCCGAGGATGGCGGGTACGAGAGGCCGGCGGCTTGTCAGCACTGCGCCCGCTGTTTGGACCAAGAGCAGGCTGAAGAGCCCTGCCTCAAGCCCGTTCACGGCGTTGACGAAATAGCCCGGGAGGGTGGCAGCCAGCAGGGCTGCGCCCCACGCTGCATTCACAGGCACGCGCAGCCTGAGGAGGAATCTCCAGGATTGCACCACCGCGGCGATTGCGAGCGCCCCGCCGAGGATGCTGCAGAAGAGATCCGGGCGGATACCGAGCGACAAGGGAATGGCCGTGATGAGCGTCCAGAGGAGGTTGGTGAACCCCTCGACTCTTTCCGTCGTGTTGTAGACGAACCCGTGCCCGTGGATGAAGTTCCAGGCGTGCCGGTAGCTGATGTAGGCGTCATCGACGATCTCCTTTTGGGAGAACGCGAGCCCAATCAGCGGCAGGGCCAGGAGTGCCGCGCCGCGGGCTCGATGTGAAAGCCACGAGCTGGGCTCGGGTCGCCTGGGTGTGCCCGGTAGCCCTGCCTGAGGGGGCCCGATGGGGTCGGTATTCCTCTGTGAAGAGGGGCGAGCATCACTGGGCTGGAATGAGGCATTCGGGTTCATTCGGGACACTGACCCCAGTTGGCGGCTGTCGAGCACGGTGTCTGTGCATCGTCCTGGATACGTGGGCGACATTCCAGAGGTTCTCCGGAAAGGATTTGCAGTTGCACATGGGCACTCTTCTTCGGCGCCAGCATGCGCGCCCGGCAAGGACGCGTTGGCGATCTCTCGTTTGTCAGGGATTCCCCGCACCACGCAGCCAGAGCAGAAAACGCAGCCGCAGGAGGACGTCTCGCTTTCGTTCGACGGCGCAGAGCGCTCGGCAAGCCCGCTGACCTCAGAATGCACCCGAGACTGCGCCTCGAGAGAATAGTCTCCGGGGCATGTCCCCCGTGACCTTCCGCATCGCCACTGCCGCCGACCTGTCCTCCATCCTCGCGCTGCTCGCGGATGACGCCATCGCGCGCACTCGTACGGGCTACACCGAACAGCCTGTGCCGTCCGTGCGCGCGGCCTTTGATGAGATCTCCGCGGACCCGAACAATGAGCTCATCGTGGGGGAGCTGGATGGGGAGGTCATCGCCACGTTGCAGCTCACGTACATCCCGGGCCTGAGTCGCGGTGGGATGCGACGGGCGCTGGTGGAGGCGGTGCGGGTGCGCTCCGACCTGCGGGGCCGCCGCATCGGCGAGGCGCTCATGAACGATGCCATGGAGCGCGCGCGTGCGCGGGGCTGCGGAATGATGCAGCTCACCACGGACAAGCGCCGCCTCGAGGCCCACCGCTTCTATGCGCGGCTGGGCTTCGCGGCGAGCCACGAAGGCATGAAGCGCCTCCTCTGAACGGCGCGAAGGGCCTACTCTCCGATGACGTTGATGACCGTGCCGTCGTGCGCGACGACGCGGAGGCGATTGAAGCCCCACAGGCCGCTGGTCTGGACGCCATTCACATACAAGACAGCGTCTTGCCGAGGACCCGAGAGCCCAATCTCCATCACCGCGACGCCATTGTCGCCCTGGGACTTCATGCTCGCCTTGAACATGAAGTCCGAGCTGACAGGGCTGCCCAAGGCCTGGGTGACCTGTCGGTGATTCCGCACGCGCTCGACGGCCTGCTCGTAAGGGCTTGCGCTGCGGATGTAGAAGAAGCCCGCGAGGCCACAGCTTCCGCAGAGCAAGGGAATGCCCAAGGCGGCCATGAGGATTCGGGGAGCCCAGGAGCTTTGAGGCTGCGTGCCACGCGCAATTCGTGCCATGCGAGGAACCTCCTCGCTCGACCATACCCTGACTGGGCCTCCCATGGGCTCCACCCCCAGCTCTGCCGCGTCGTGCGCGGGTCCGCGGTGACCGCCGCTCGCCCACTCAGCGCGCCGCGCTGCTAGTGTCCCGAGCGCTACCGCACGAGGAAGGGGCCGGGGATGATCATCGTCTATCAATCGCTGGAATCGACCGGCAAGACGGAGGACTCGTTCGGGACGGCGTTGATGGGCAACTCGTTCAAGCACCAGGCCCAATCCAATGCGGGCGAGATCTACTCCCTGGACGCGAAGCGCAAGCTCTCCTACCAGACGCCGGTCTATGACACCGGCTTGAAGAAAATCACCTATCCCTGGTCGGAGATTGAGTTCGCCACCGGGCCGGAGTCCAAGGCCCTGTCGGAGCGATATCGCGGACTCCTGGAGACGACGGGCCAGGGCAAGGCGGAGCTGAAGGCCTTCCTGGAAGGCGTCATCGACACCATCAAGAAGAGCACGATGAACCGGACGCAGTCGCGGGGCGTGCTTCCCAGCACCCGGCTGCCAGACCTCATCGTGCTGGGCGAGGCCTTCACGACGGACATCCAGAAGGACTTGGGTGTGAAGTCCGTGGGCGGCTACGAGATCGTCACCGGCATGAACCCCACCGGAGACTCGCGCCATCGATTCGTCGTCTTGCGGAACGAGCACTCACGCTCCAGCCTGGGTGACGTGGAGTTCTTCCCCTACGAACTCACCTCCAGCGAGAACAAGGACGAGCTTGCCCGCTGCGTCATCCTGAAGGTCATGGGTTGGGTGATGGCGTTCGTGCACACGCCCAACAAGATCTGCAACGACGGCCCCCGCGTCCTCCGCTATCTGGCGAACAACGCGCGCAACACCACGACGCAGGAACAGCTCGATCTGGTGATGGGGGACACGAACCAGAAGACCAGTGACTTCGTCCCCTCCACGCTGAAGAACCAGCTGGGTGGCGGGGACTGGGTGACGAGCATCATCGACGAGAAGCAGGAACTCGTCGGGTTCGGTGGGCACAACACGTTGAGCATCTCGGGGACGAACAGCAACTACAAGACGCACTTCGACATCGCGTGCTCCCATCAGGTGACGGCGGTCATCCAAGACGGGAAGGCCCTGGGGTTCGACGTGGAAGACCCTCACGTCAAGCCGGTGTTCGTCTTCCACGGCCTGACGGACAAGTACACGACGCTGGAAGGCAAGGCCTACGCCTACAGCGACCACAATGGCGTCATCGTGGAGGTGCTGCGCTGGAAGGACGAGCCCGCCCGGCGCGAGAAGAAGCGCCGAGAGGAGCGGTGCTCGGATTGCCGGCGGCCATTGACCGCGTTGGACCTGCTCGCGGGCAAGCACCTGACCTGCCCGCGTCAGCCCCTGGCCATCGAGTGGAAGCCCATCGGAGGAGACGACGAGGACGACCTGCCCCTGCACCAGGCGAAGCGGCGGAAGCTCGGCCCTACGTGAGCCAGGAGATGACGAACTTGTTCAGCTTGGCGTACGTGTCTTCCCTCCGCTTGGCGAGGTCTGTCTATCCGACCCGCTTCCGCGCGGCGGTCACCTGTGGGTGCGTGCTGAACGTCTCCTTGTGCTTCGCGTTGCGCTTCTTCGCGGCTTTCAGCAGGGAGGCGAAATCGATGGTGCAGTGGACGACGGCCTTGGCCTCCTCCAGCACGTAGTGAATGAGCGACGCTGCGCTGAGCCACAGCTCTGGCTGATCGTCGAAGCGCGCGATCGGATATTCGCCGTGCGCGTCGGGCGCACCCGTATAGAGGAACAGCTCCTGATCGCCGGGGCTCGCGAGTTTGATGCACGCAGGGAGGTCGTCTGCGCTGTTCCACACGGGCACGTCCTTCGGCAATTTCGCCAGCGCACGGAGGCCCGTCGTGTCGTCGTGCTTCACCGCCGCGCGCACGAGCTTCTCGACGTCGACGGACGACACCGGCGCCTTGCGCTCACGCAAGAGCGGCTCGAAGAGAGGCAGTGCACCCGCGAACAGCGTGAAGTTGCGGTCGTAGCGCAGGATCGTCTTCGCGCTCTCGGGTAGCTCGACGCTCTCGCCCCGCCCGTCGCGCTTCGTGGCGATGCGGATCTTCGCGATCTCCGCGGCGGACAGCGGCTGCTTCTTGCTTGTGATTCCCAGCTCGGCGCGCAGCGCTTCGGCGATCGCCGAAAACTGAGCGTGAAAGTCCGCCGGCTTCTTGACGACGATCTTGTCGCTGGCGCGCAGGCGTTCGAGCTCGCGCTTGCTGACGCGCTGCTCGAGCCGTGTGAGGCGAAGCTTCGCGTAGGGGCGCACCGCATACCAACTGGCCTCGAGCCCCGCGCGATAGAGGCGGTCGGCTGTCGCGAAGTCGCCACGCTGCTCGGCGAGGAAGCCCCGGTTCACGTCGCTGCCTGTGTAGCAAGCTTCGGCCCGCTTTGTGTCGCCGAGCGCGAGGTAGGCGGCGCCTGCAAAGAGCGCGTACTCGACCGGAATAGCGCCCTGCTTCACACCGATGCGTGCGAACACTTGCTTCGGCTGATCCTCGCGCAGCGCGATGACGGCGAGGACCTGCGTCGCTTCCCGCAGGAAGTGGGAGTGCGCGTCGGCAACCACCGCTTCGAGCAGCCTCTTCGCTTCGGCGTAGTCTGGCCGCGAACCCTCCGTCTTCGCGCGCCAACGCTTCGTCGCTGCTTCGATGGCTCTTCGCGCTGGGTCCCATGCCTCGCCGAGCGTCGTATTCGGGATGAAAGGAAACGCGGCGGGGTCGTGCTGCGCCCAGTACAGGCGATCCGCTTTTGCGAAGAGCGAGAGAGCGATCTCGAGGCGCCTGAGACCCATCTCCGACTCGGGAACGAAGGGGCCGCCGCCGTTCGGATAGCGCAGCCGCTTGCGGAGCGCCGGCTCGAGCGCGGCCAGCCATTCGAGGATCGCGAGCCGCTTCGTGGGCGACTCGAGCGCCATGTATTCAGCGACCTTCTTCTTGAGGTCGGCCAACTGCGGCGAGCCTGGTGCGTTCTTCGTGGCCATCAGGGCAGCATATACCGACGAAGAAACCCGCTGCGTCATCCTGAAGGTCATGGGCTGGGTCGCTGCCCATGCCCCAGGCGAAGCGGCGGAAGCTCGGTCTTACGTGAGCCAGGAGATGACGATCTTGTTCATCTTGGCGTACTTGTCTTCCATCAGCTTGGCGAGGTCCTGGCTCAGCGTGTTGGCATTGCCGTCGCCTTCGAAGACCCCGTAGTTGGGGTCGAAGAGCGAATAGGTCCCGTCGCCTTCCGTGAACAGGGCGATGGAGTGCGCGCCATCCCCGTAGAAGCCAATCTCGAACATGGCGGGATCTTTTCCCGCCATCAAGGCGAACTGGCTGGCGATGGTGCCCGCGTGTGACCAGTTCAGGGCGTCAGCGAAGAGGGTGCGCTTCTTCTCGACCTTGAGGTCCTCGGCGACGACCATCTTGAGCGTCAGGGAGAAGACCTTGCGCATGATCTGCTCCGAGGCCGTCCCCGTCTCCCCGAGGAGTTGCTCGTATTCCGAAGCGAACATGTGCTGGAGCTGGCCCTGGGCGCCGCGCTCGCGCAGGAGCTGTTCTCGCCGCTGCGCACGGAACGTCTGCAGTTGCCCGAGCAACTGGATGTGCATGTCGGATTCGTCGGTGCGGAGCTGGTTGATCATCCCCTTGAGCCCCGTGATGGCGGGGACGAAGCTCTCCGCGGCTTCGTGCGCCTGCTCAATCTCGGTGCGCAGCTCCTTCTGGAGGCGGCTCGCCATCAGGCCCTGGGTCTCGAAGTCCACCCAAAGCTCGCGAAACTTTCCGCCATGCAAGAGCGTGGAGATGCTCGCTGTATTGCTTTTCCCTGAGCTCCGAAGCTCCAGCCACTGAAGCGACAGGATGAAGCAGATGCCGCGGAACTTGTACTTCTCGATGATGCTCGCCTGTTTCTCGAAGAAGGCGACCTTGGTCTGGTTGAAAGGGCACTGCGCCTTGCGCATCGACGGGCTCCTACTTCGGGGCGTGAAACACGAAAATCGATGGTCGTGTGTTCACCGTCGTGGGTCAAGGCGCGATGCCAGGAGGACCCGTCGATGCCTACTCTCCGTGCGGGGCATCCTCGTGCAGTCTGGTTCAGCGACACCCTGTCGGAATTCCTGATAATCCCGGGTGGACACATCCCGGGATACAGGCGCTGGATAGAGTGAGGCGCGTGAGCAACACGCCAGACCTCCCGACACCGGATATCACCCAAGCCCCGCTGCACGCGGTGGGCGCGTCCTTCCTCGTGCGGTGGCCCCGGATGTTCGGCCCCGTGGTGTTGCTGGCGGCGGGGATGCTGCACTTCTCGGGTGCTCCGAGGAAACAGACGCTCACGCTGCTGCTGGGCGCAGCGGTCATGCTCGGCTTCTTCATCGTCGAGGCGCTGCGCTTCCGGACGCGCCCTGTCTCCGAGCGGTATCTGTTGGGCTCCCTTCTCTTCTCTGGGGTGGGCATCACTGGGTGACATGCGGGGCGCGCAGCCCCTTCTCTCGCTGCTCCTCGCGCCTTCCGTGACGGCTTTCGCCGCCTTCGGGCGCTCCTGGCGAAGTGCGCTCGCGGTGGGGACGCTCCTGGCGAGCCTGGGCGGGCTTCTGTGCTGGCCCTCACTCTCCTGCCCACCCAGCGAATCCCCCTGGCAAGAGGCGATGACGGTCTGCGCCGCGAGAGCCTGCGCGCTGCTGCTCAGACAGGGAGTCTCGGGGGTGACGGGGGCCTATGTGGACACCGCGCGACGGCTCGCCGCTGCCCGCCAGGAACTGCTCAACGCCGCGGCGCCGCGCGCCCGCCCGCCGGAGGCCGTGGGTGGCCAGGCGGCGCAGGACATCGAGAATCTATTGGTCACGGTTCGCGTGATGCTGGACCTCGCCGCCGAGGGCTCCCGCAGCTCGTGCGCACGCCTTCGCCTGGGCGGGGTGATGTTCGAGGTCACACGCCTCGAAGACATCCTCCGGGACTCCCTGGGTTTCTCGCGCCCCTGGGTGGAGCCCCGGCGAGAGGAGGTCGACGTCCAGCGATTGCTCCTGCAGACCTCGGCGGAGGTGGAGACCCGCGCGCGGGCGCGCGATGTGGTGGTGTCCACGGAAGGCCCTCCGCTCCTGGCGAACGTCGACCCGCATCGGCTCGGAGAAGCCCTCTTCAACGTGATGGCCAACGCCGTGGGGGCGTGCGCGCACGGAGCCGTAGTGGGAGTCCAGGCGATAAGGGAGGCTGACGGTGTGAGCATCCTCATCCGTGACGGAGGCGACGACACGTCTCCGAGAGTCCGCGCGCGTGCGGGCACGCCCTCCTTCACGATGCAAGAACAAGCCTCCTAGGTCTGGACGCGGACCCTTGTCTTTGTCCGAGCGACAAGCGACTCGGGCGACGATGCCTCCTCTGCGTGCGAGGCATCCTCAATCAACGAGCAGTCGCTTCACGGGCGCGGGGTCGATGGCCACCATCAGAGGCCGTGTGAAGTTGCTGAAGGAGACGAGCGCCTGGCCCGGTGCGAGCCGGGTCACTCGGTTCCACAGGCTTTCATCGATGGTGCCCACGGTCCGCTGCATCCGGGAGATGACCGCGCTGTCGGTCATCTTGTGGATGATGAAGTTGTTGAGCAGTCCAAGCACCTCGTTGGGAAGGTGCTGGGGTAGCTGGGTGACGAAGACCAATCCCAGCCATCGCTTGCGGCCACGCTTGGCGATGCGCGCCACTTGCTCGAACAACACGGGCATCTGACTGATGCGACTGGCGGACAGGAACTCGTGGGCTTCCTCGATGATGATGAGTACGGGGGTGACGGCCTGCTCGCGGGCATTCGCTTTCTCGTAGCGTGCTTCCTGGGCGTCCTGGATGCCGCGCAGGATGTCCGCGATGACCAGGTTGTTGAGCTGGGGCGAGTCCGTGTCCGACAGGTCAACGACAGACACCCGGCCGGGTGCGAGCATGGCGCCATAGGCGACCCCCGGGATGTTGCCCACGTCGAAGATGTTGAGCCGGCGGAGGCGGTGGAGCTTGCTGGCCAGGGCCTTCCAGCTGATCTCGTGCTTGCTGCTCTGGGCCATGACCCGGGCCATGACGCGGCCCGGGTTGGCCTTGAACTCGCTGTAGAGCGTGGGCCCGTGGGCCGCCGAGGAGAAGCCGTCGTCCGCAGCCGCTCCCTCCAGGTCCCCGAGCCCATCGAGCAAGGACTCCTTGCGCTTCGACGTGGAGCGGGAGCGGCTCTTGGACTCGGCGCGTCCCTCGTCACTGAGGCTGTAGATGTAGGCGCTCACGACGTCCAGCACGTGCTGGATGGTCATCCGAGGATAGCCCGTCGACAGCTCGTCCACGTCGAGCGCCTCGCGACGGTCCTGCTCGGTCTGGGGGTAGATGCCGAAGTCCTCCAGGAGCAGCTTCGTGACGTCGTAGGCCTTGAGGAAGCGCTCTTGCTGCGCGTCCGACATGTCCAGGATCTCCGCCAGGGCGTAGGGCGAGAGGCTGGAGAAGTTCAGCGAGAACCGGTGCAAGTTCTTGTGCTGGGGATTGCGACTGGAGCGTCCTGCGAGGTGGTGGATGTGCAGGTCTCGGACGCCCTGGGGCCGCAGGTTCCTCCGCTTGAGGGCTTCCAGCATGGCCGCGTTCTCGGTGGGCTCGTCCACGCGTGTGTATTCACCTTCCACGTCGAACACGACAATGGCGATGCCTTCCGCCTGGGCGCGATGGATGAGCGTGGCCACCGTGGTGGACTTGCCTCCGCCCGTGGTGCCGAGGATTCCGGTATGACGAGGCAGGATGCCCTTGTCGCGTGCGTTGAGTCGGGCCTCCATTCGTTCGTAGCCCACGACGACGCCAAGGCAGAGGTCTCCGCTCACGCCGAGCACGCGCTCGCTCTCCGCATCATCCAGCACGAACACGGGGCTCTGGGGGCGCGGCCGGAAGCGAGGCGGCTTCAGTGCCCCTTCGACCTCCTCGCCCAGCAGCTCCACCTCGGCGCGGCCGTGATAGTCGAACGTATAGGTGAGCTTCTTGCCATGGGTGACCACGCCAATGGCCATTGTCGAATTGGCGGGGACCGCGTTGGGTTCCGCGAAGGGACCTCGGACGACGACGCCCAGATAGGCGCGCCCGTCCTCGCGTGACTTCACCCGCACCAGCGTCTGCGACGCGAGCAGGTGGAGATCGTCGCGCGTGAGGAGGACGGTCAGGAGGTTGTCCGCGCTCGAGGAGGTGTCGAAGTGCGTGAAGCCCGCCGCCTTCTCCAGTTCGGGATCGATCTGGGGCGCCGTCGCGTCGTTCCGCATCTCATCGAGGACCGCGCGGGCCTCGGGCGGGGTGGTGCGGATGACGTCCGGGCGTGCTGCTCGCGCGGCGGGGGGCGGCATGGGCGGCGGAGTCTGCGGCACGTTCCGGGGCGCGCTCCCGGCCCCCTCCGTGACAGTCCGAGGGGACTCTCCGCGCGGTCCCCCGACTACCTGGAACGACGGCGCACGACCGTTCACGCCGGAGTGGGGGGAGCCCCGCCCGGTCTCGAACTCGAACACTCCATTGCTGGGCGGCCTCGGCCCTTTCCCATCCGTGTTCATGGTGTTCCCCCGTTAGCGGCGCGGCGTGCGCTCGCTGAAGAACTGAAGGTTGGCTCCGGCCTGGGCGTAGGCGTCATGGACCAGCCCAAGGAATCCGTCGTCGCCAAAGGCGGTGCGGCACGTCATCTCCGCGACGTCGAGCAGCATCGGGAAGCCCCGCTCCGGACGCAGCATGCTGTCCGCCATGGCGATCCACGCGGCTTCGTGGACGTGCTCCCGGTGGGCGTAGAACAGCCGAGGCGCGGAGTAATCCGAGACGCGATACAGCCCCTTCACGATGTTGGGGGTCGAGTCCCGCACGAACTCCCAGGCCATCCGCTTGCTCTTCGCGCCGTACTCCCAGCCCTCGACGATGTCCTCGCTGTCGCTCTGGAGTGTCTCCAGCAGGCAGTACTCGCCCGCGTCGAGCGCGAACCCCATCGTCAGGAACCCCCGGTCATGCAGCGCGCCGGAGACGAAGACGAACTTCTTGTGCTCGTGGATGAGTCGCTGCAACACCGACAGCGAGCAGCGCAGCAGGCTGGCGAAGCCAGAGCCCGAGAGCAGCTCGTGGGCGCAAGGGTTGCCCAATCCCATCCGCCACTCCGCGGAGGATTTGGTCAGGAGCGCGACGCGTTCGGCATACGTCCGGATGCCCCGACACGCCATGCGCGACAGGGTGTCCTTGGGGCCCTTGTAGCGATTCTGCCGCATCGCGATGAAGTCCTTCGCCTCCTGGAGTGGGTTCGTGGCGCGCGAGGACATCTCCTTGCGGAACAGCCGCTGCGAGAAAGCGCCCGTGGTGCCCTGATAACCCACGATGCCGACCCCGAGCTGGGAGATGCCAATGGGCAGACTGTCATGCGCGGCATGACTCCCCGCCACGGCGTCGACCTTGCCCCGGAACAGCAGCCGCTCGTGGATGAGGGAGATTTCCTCGGGGGTGACCTTGTAGACGCCCGCCTCGGGCAGGGCGCGGCTTCGCGTCCCCAACATGGGGAAGATCTCGGACCGCACGGCCGCGCGCAGGCGCCCCTCCTTGTGGACCGCTGTCGCGATCTCCTGGCGGAAGCGCTCCATGACGCGGTCCAGGTCGAGCCCCGTGGACCAGCGGTCGAGGTCCAGCGTGGAGGAGAGCTCCTCGCCAAACGCCTCCCGGTAGTCGTCATCTCCATACATCGTGTCCGGCACTTCAGGTGGTGCCCCTCGCGACATGTCTACTCTCCGTCCACTCCCAGGAATTGATCGATGGAGAAGCGTGGAATGCCCAGGCGTCTGCGCAGCCGCAGGACGTAGGACTCCGCCATGTCCCAGGGGAGCCCGAAGCGGAACACCAGCCGACCCTGGACCTCGTTGTCGGGCAGGGCATCGCTCACGAGCGGCGCGGCGAGGGCGGCGGGCGCGAGCAGCTCCAGCGCCAACAGGTCCGCGTGATGCTCCGCTTCCAGCACCTCTCGACGGGTGAGGAGCCCCGAGGCGTCACGGCCCATGAGGCTCCGCGCGTTCTGCAGAGGCACCCGCTCGAACAGCGCGGTCACGACTTCGTCGTCGGTCGGCTCGCGGTCCCCATCGAGGACCGGCAGGATGGACTCACCGAAGACACGAACCGCCTTGCGTCGAGGCAGCCACTGCTCCAGCACGAAGTGGGAGAGCTCGTGCGCGATGGTGAAGCGCGTCTCGTTGCGCCCCTGCGTGTTGTCATAGAAGAGGATGCCCCGGCCACGGTCCGCGACCATGCATCCCCGCAGCTCGCGCGAGTCCTCCCCGGCCGGGTGCCGGATGCCTCGGCGCTGGAGCCAGTCGCGCATCACTTCTGGAGTGAGTTGGGGTAGCGCGACCGCCTCGACGAGCAGCGGAGACCAGGGCAGCTCACCGAGGAGGTCGCGCGGAAACTGGGTGGGGGCCGCCAAGCCGCATGCGCGCGTGGCCTCCTCCAGCCAGTCCCCGGTCATGGCGTCGGCTCATCATCGCCGCCGCGGGCGATGCGGTCCCTCGCGGCGAGCTGAAGCCTGCTCGTGCCGTGCTGCTCGTCGCGGGTGGACGCCGCCAGGGGCTTCAGGATGTCGACGTGGCGGAGAATCCTGGCGAGCGACAGGGGCGCCACGCCGTGGCGTTCCGCGATGGCGGTCACCTGTTCCTTGAAGGAGTCGCCCTCGGGCTTGCGGCACAGGGACATCCACAAGAGTGCGTCGCGCGTGCAGTTCAGCTCGCGGGCCAGGTCCTCTGGACTCAGTTGCTCCAGTTGGCGGTACTGCTCGAAGACGTGAGCCAGGGTCCAGGTCTCGCTTTGGCCACGCCGTGCGGCGTGTTCGAGCCACTCGGGGTTAGACATCGGAGTCCTCCTTTCGGAGTCGCCCCAGCACCTTCATGAGGCGGTCTCGGTTCCGCTTCACCTCGCGCCGGCGGATGGGCTCCGCGGACTCTGGGAGGCCCATGGCTTCAGCCAGGACGTGGGTGGAGCGCTCGCCCTCCATGACGAGTTTGATGACGTTATGGTCCGTTTTCGTGAGCGGTTCCTGTGCCAGTCGGTCCGCCATGAGTCGCGCCTCCACGGTGATCTCCAAGCTGTCCTTCGGAGGCATCGCGCGAAGTTCGAAAACGCCCCCGTATTCCTGTTCTCGGCGGTGGCGCGCTGCGTTGGAGCGGTACCGGTCCAGGGTTCGCTTGCGGGCGGATTGCATCAGGTAGGTGTGGAGGCGCCCTTTCGCGGGGGCGTACCGCTCCGGATGGTTCAGATAGCCGTAGATGACGTCGATGGTCGCGTCGCGCGCATCCTCCGGCGACCGCCCCGGCTGCTTGCAGAGCCACTTGATGATGGGGTCCACGAAGACCTTGAAGACATCCTCCGTGGCCAGTGAGTCGCGTGCCAGGACGCGCTCGTGAAGTGCCTGCTCCTCCGGTTGCGATGGAAAGCTCATCCCCACTCCTCGCCGGGATCCCCGTACCCGCTCGCGGTTGGACTGCGTGATGTGTGTTCCTTCGTACCCGTCCCGATGAGTTCGACGGAGGTGGGCAGGTGTCGTGTCCTCCACGGTGTGGGAGGCGCGGGCTCGCGGGCTGCACCTCCCAGGTGGAGCGTGCGGGACAGGACGCGAGGGAGGCGCGAAGGCTCAAATCGGTCGCATCAACTTCGCGGCTTGGTAGAGGAAGTCGGTTCGGTTGTCACAGCTCAGCCGGTCCTTGCTGAAGATGTTCTTGACGTGCGTCTTCACCGTCTCGCGGGTGAGGTGGAACTCCGAGGCAATCTGCTCGTTGTTCCAGTTCCTGAGGATGGCTTGGGCAATCCGGACCTGCGCCGTGGTCAGCCGCCGCCGCAGCTCGTCTGGGAGCGGGAGCGAGCTGGGGAGTTCGTGCAGTAGCAGGGCCCACGCGGGAGGGCCTCCTGTCTGGGGAAGCTCGATGAACTTCACCACGCGGCAGGAGTCTTCATACGTCCGGGCCCAGACCGCGTTCTCCAGCCGCTGGTCCGCGCTCATGCGGGTGAGTGCATCCAGTCGCTCCACGAGCACGAGCGGGAGTCCGGAGCCGTGGCGCTCCGAGCGCTCGAACCATCGGTCCAGCAGCTCGGTGGCGTGGGGGGAGCGAAGCCGCTCGCGCGCGGGAGGCTCGACCACGAGATATGCCGCATCCGGTGGCTCATGAAGTCTATCCACGAGCTGGGACCGCGCGGACACCGCCTCCATGGCGCGGCACTTGCGCACGGTCTGCGTCAGGTGAGGCAAGAGGCTGGAGAGGAGGGCCTTGGCTCGCTCGATGAAAGATTGCCAATGGTCGCGCGCGAGCGAGGGCTCTCCCGGCGCCTCCGGTTGCACATCCACCAGGACGGCCATCGCGTGTTCCAGTTGGACTGGCACTTCCCAGGCGGGCTCGGGGAGCTGTCTGGGGCTGGCGACACGGGAGCCCATGATGTCCGCGGGAATCAATTCCAGGAGCAGGACCCGGACCTTCTCCAGGACGACGGAGAGGATTTGCGGCGTGCTGTTGAGCGCGGCGATGACTCGTTCCCTCAGGGCGAACTCGCGAGTATCGAACTCCATGGATGCGTGCCTCCGTCCCCATCGCGCGGAGCTTCACCCCGCGGCCGGTTCAAGACTGCCATCCCTCTTAAGGCGCCTGCGCTGTAGCTGTCCCTACCACTCCGAAGGTAGGGGACTGGATGGCCTGGGTTCCCCGCCTGCTCCTGAACCCCAGGCCCGTAGTCGATCCTATCCGCGTGGATTGGACAGTGACCAGCCCCCCCCTTGCGCATGCATGTGTTGGCCATCGGATGGGTGCGTTGTCACTCGGTGGGTCGGCGCGCGACAGGATGTCTCTACCCCTTGCGAGGTATGTCCCGGGTCGCTCGGTACCGATACGGTCCGCCGGATGCTGGCGCTTGTGTATTCGCCGCCCTTCACATTGCCGCGTCTGGTGTTCGCGGCCCTCCGGTGAGGCATGGTCAAGATTCTTCATTCCGCGGACTGGCAGATGGGGTTGCGGGCTCGGCACGTGGCGGACGTGGCCGCGACCGTGCGCGAGGCGAGACTGGCCGCGGCGCGCAATGTCATCCAGGCGGCCAATGCAGCGCGCGTGGACGCGGTGGTGCTCGCGGGCGACATCTTCGAGGACAACCTCGTCGAAGACCGGCTTGTCCACGCGGTCTTGGGTGTCTTGGAGGAGTGCCGTTCGCCTGTGTTCATCCTCCCAGGCAACCATGATGCGTTGACGCCGGACGCGGTCTACCGGCGCGCGTCTTGGAAGCAGCGCCCCGCTCGCGTCTCCCTACTGGAAGGAGATGCACCCGTTCCCATCCCGGGAACGACGGCCGTGCTGCTTGCCGCGCCCTTGCGGCAGAAGAAGGGGATGAAGGACCCGACGACGCTTTGGAGCGAGCACCCCAGGTCCGAAGGCATCTGCATCGGGGTGGCGCACGGTTCGCTGCGCATCGCCGGGAAGCACTCGGCGGATGACTTCCCCATCGCCACCGATGTGGTGACGCGAGCGGGGCTCGACTACCTCGCGCTCGGACACTGGCATGGGCAATACATCCACGAAGAGCGCGCCGCCTACGCGGGGGCTCACGAGACGACGAAGTTCGACGAGGCGGGGGCGGGGCAGGCGTTGCTGGTGGAGATTGCCTCGAAAGGGGCGGTGCCGCTCCTGACGCCCGTGCCCACGGGAACGCTGAGGTGGTGTGCCGTCGACCTGGACCTGGGGCAAGGTGTGGACCGAGAGGTCCAGCGGGTCCGTGAGCGGGTGAAGGACGAGGGCCCGCCGAAGAAGCTGTTGCTGCGCATCCGGACCCACGGGGCCGCCCCCGAGGATGCGGCGCCGAAGCTGGAGGGACTCCGCGAGGAGTTGCTGGGGCGAGGCGTCTTGTCCGTCATCGTCGAGCGACGCGATATGCCGAGGGCGGAAGTGGAAGGGCGGCTCGCCGAGGTCGCGGCCTCGAGTCCGCTGGTGGAGGCGCTTCTGGAGGGCCTGGCCCAACCCCTGACACCTGGGCTCACGGGGGCCACGGAGTCGGGTCGGCTCGAGGCCCGGCGACTGCTGGCGGAGCTGGTGATGGAGGCGTGGCGATGATCGTCCGCCGGCTTCGCGTTCAGCACTTCCGTTGCTTTCGCAACCCCGTGGAGCTTGCGGACATGGGCGTGGGCGTCCATGTCGTCCACGCACCCAACGAGATGGGGAAGTCGAGCCTCGTTCTCGCGCTGGCGCGCGCGCTGTTCGACAAGCACAACACGAAGGACCGAGAGGTCCAGAACCTGCGGCCATGGGGGACGGCGCTGTCTCCCCGCGTGACGGTGGAGTTCGAGGCCGGGGGCAAGCGCTATCGCCTGGAGAAGGGCTTCCTGGACGGCGCCTCGAGTCTCCTGGATGAGTGGACGGGGGCGCGCTTCGAGCGGCTCGCGGACTCGCAGACCGCGGACGAGCACGTGAGGAAGTTCCTCCTGGCGAGTGGAGCCTCCGTGGGCGCGACGAAGCTGGGGCATTGGGGCCTGGCGCGCTTGCTGTGGCTGAACCAGTCTCCCGAGCGGCACGAGCTGCCGACGTTGGATTCCTCGCTCAAGTCACGACTCATGGAGGCCGTGGGGGTCGTCGCGACGAGCGAGCCGGAGCAGCGGTTGTTGGCGGCGGTGGACGCGGCCTATCACCAGTTCTACACGCTGAAGACCCGGAAGCCTGTCGCGGACAGCGCGCTCGAGAAGGCGGCGGCGGAGGTGGCCTCGCTCGAGGAGAAGGCTCGCGCACTGCAGGCTCGCCAGGAGGCCGCCGCGAGGCACTCTCGCACCCTCGAGGAGGCCGCCGAAGCGCGGACGCGGCTGGCGAAGGAGCGAGAGGCCCTGGAGGCACAAGGGGCACTGCTTCACGAGCGCCTGGCGCGAGAATCGGAGTTGGAGCAGCAGCTCGCGCTCTGTGACAAGGACGTGGAACGACAGCGGCAGGAATGCGCGGCCCTGTCGCGAAAGCACGGGGAGCTGCTTGCGTTGAGGGCTGACGTGGCTCGGCATGAGGCCACCGCGACGGCGAAGGAGCCAGAGCGCCTCAAGGCGCGGGAGGCGTGGGGAAGGGCGGAGGTCGCGTGTCGCGCCGCGCGTGAGTCATTCCGGGATGCGGTGGAAGCCCAGGGGGCGTCCGAGCAACGGGAGGTGCGTGGCCGCCTCCTGGAGAAGGCGCGTCAGGCGCTGCTGGAGCAGCAACGGCTGGAGACACAGCTCACCCAGGCCGAGCGCCTGGAGGCCGTCGTGGAGAAGCTGAGGAGAAGGGCCGCGACGTCGAAGCCCGTGTCCGAAGGCGATGTGAAGAAGGTGGAGGACGCTGAGAGGAAGCAGCGACAGGCGCAGGACCGGCTCGAGGCCCAGGGCATCGAGGTGCTCTTCGTTCCGAAAGGTTCGCAGCGCATCGAATGGGAGACGCAGGGGCACGCTCAGCACCACACGGTGGTCAAGGGGGAGCAGAAGCGCTTCGCGGGGGTGAGCGCGGCCAGCCTGCGCATCGACGGCGTGGGCGAAGTCCGCGTGCGCACGGGGGCCGAGGAGATCGGCAAGCTTCAGGCCGAGGTGGAGAAGCACCGCAAGGAGGTGTCGCGGCGACTCATGGAGCACGGTGCGAGGAACCTGGAGGAACTCATCGCCAGGTGTGAGGCACGCCGAGCGTTGCTCCAGGAGCAGGAGAAGCATGAGGGAGCACTCGCCGCGCTCCTGGCGGCCGCGAACGTCGAGCGCGTGGAGTCGCTCCGCGAGCGGCAGCGGGAGCTGGCGGGACAGGTTGGAGCCTTGGCGGGACAGCTCGACCTGGGCGTGGAGTCGCTGCGGACGTACCCGTATCCGGAACTCGCCACGCTCGCGGACGAGCTGAAGGCGCGCAAGCAAGAGGTGCGGGCGAAGGCGCAGGTGAAGGACGAGGCGGAGTCCGAGGCTCGACAGGCGGAGAGTCAGCTTCAGTCACTCACGCAGGCGTGCGATGGCGCGCGGCAGACGGCGAGGGCCTTGTCGCTGCGGCTGGAGGCCCAACTCGAAGCCGAGGGGATGTCGCTCGCGCAGTGCTCGGCTCGGCTCGCGAGCGCAGGCGAAGCGCTGGCGCACTTGGAGAACGGGAGGAAGGCGTTGCTGTCGCAGCTCCCGCGTCCTGAAGCACGCGCCGCCACGCAACATCGTCACGTCCAGGAGACGCTGGAGCGAGTGCAGCGAGCGGAGACGGTGGAGCGGGAGCGAATCGTCCGCGAGGAAGCGCTCCTCGGTCAGGCGGTGGAGGACGGGGTGTACTCGCAGTGGGCGGAGATGGAGGAGCGGCTCGCCTTGGCCACCGAGGAGCATGCGCGCCTCAAGACGCGGGCCGAGGCGACGGAGCAGCTCCGCATGCTGGTGCGTCACTGGTTGGAGCAGATGGACCGGACGTTCGTGTCGCCCATCCAGGAGGCGGTTCAGGCTCGCCTGGCGTATCTGCGGCCCGCGGGTCGGGTGGAGCCGTTCGTCCTGGAGGCGGGGTTCAGCGGGGCGTCGATGCAGACTCCCGAGGGAGGACGGGCCCTGGGGAGCTTCTCCTGGGGCATGCAGGAACAGACCCTGTTCGCGCTGCGGCTGGCATTGGGCGAGCTGCTGGCAAGCCAGGGCCGCCGCGCGGAGCCCCAACTGGTGGTGCTGGATGATGCGTTGGTGAACACGGACGCCAATCGCCATCAGCGCGCGCTGGAACTCATCGAGGCCGCGGGGGAGTCACTCCAGGTGCTCATCCTGACGGCCTTCCCGGAGCGCTATCGCAGCCTGCGCGGGTCCAAGGAGTTCGACCTGCGCGCGCTGGTGGAGGCGTCCGAGGCGACGTGAGCCAGCGGGCCGGCGCTCACGCGGCCCGCTCGCCCCGTGCTCTGCGCTCCTCGTCGAGAAGCGCCAGGGACTTGCGATACTCCGCGGCTTCGGCGAGGCGGGTCATCTCGAAGTCGCCGTGGTGTTTGCGCACCGCCTCGGCAATCTCTTCCAGGCTGACGCGGAAGAACTCCTTGCGCTCATTGATGCGATTGACGCGCTGGTTCGCGAAGGTCTTGTGCAGGGCGTTCTCCAGCGCGGGCGCATCCGACGTCCGGATGATGGCGTGCACGTCGAACTCGAAGGGTACCGAGGCGTCTCCCAGCTCGTCGATGCGGTCCTGCGGCACCAACCGCCGGGTCATGCCCAGCTTGAAGATGCCTTCTCCAAAGGAGCCGATGTTGGAGATGACGTAGACGTGCCCGGTTCGGGTGAGCTGGGCCTGGGAGATGGCCCGCTGCCTCTCCATGTCCTCGGCCACGCGGCGCTCCAGCTCGGCGATGCGCACGAGCAGCTTCTGCTGCTCGGACCCCTTGGCCTGCTCGTAGTCCGCCTTGGCTCGCTCCAGGGCTTCGGCGTCGCGCCGGGCTTCGCGCTCTGCCTCCAGCTTCGCCTTCTCCAGCTCGCGGTGGGCGGCCTCTTCCTCGCGCATCTGCTCGCGGATGCGCCGCTGCTCGTCGCGCTCCTGCTGCACCTTCTCCTCGTACTCGTACGCGAGCATCAGCTCTTCGACCTTCAGCTTCACGTAGCGCTGGGCGATGACGCACTGTTGGATTTCCACGAGCCCGTTGATGGCCTCCGCGGCCTTCTCGATGCGCGCCTCCATGGCCTTCACGTTCTTGTAGGTCACCTTCGCCACGCATGCGTCCGCTTCGCCATTGAAGGCGCGCAGCATCAGCTTCAGCGTCCGGTCGGTCTGCTTCTTTCCTTCGACCTTGCTGCCGTTGACTTCCCACTGAGTGGAGCAGGTGGCGGCGGTCTTGTCCTTGAGCATCTGCTTCTGGCGCTCCCGGACCGCATCCAGGCGTTGCTCGTACTCCTTGACCGAAGCAAAGGCATAGACCGGCTTGTAGAAGCCGAACGAGAGCAGCACGGCCTCCTCTTCCAAGGCCTTCAGCTCTTGCTTCAGCCGGGCGAGGCTCTGCTCCAGGATGTTCCGGTCGGTGGTGGCCTGCTTGCGTCGAGACTCGGCCTCTTCCATGGCGCGCGTGGCGCTCTGCGCCGTGCGAGCCGCTTCGTCACGAATGCGGTCGGACTCCGCCTTGGCCCGGGTCTGCTCGGCGGCGATGGCCTGCTCCGCGTCCGCCTTGGCTCGCGCGAGCTGGGTCGCCACGCGCTTCTGCTCCGAGGCGAGCGCGCTGTCCGCCTCGTTCCGCGCCTTCGCGAGTTCGTCACGGACGCGCTTCTGCTCCGAGGCCAACGCCGCATCGAAATCCGCGCGGGCCTTCGTCAACTCCTCGGCGACCCTGCGCCGCTCCGCTTCCAGGTCCAGGATGGGCTTGAACCGCTCCTGCAAGGCCTGGAGGCGACCGCGAGACTGGAACCACAGTCCCCCGAGAACAAGTGTCAGCAATCCGAGTCCAATGAGCATCATGGGCATGGCTGTCTCCTGGTCAAACACTGACCGCGCGCATCTGGTTTTCCGCGGGAGCTTCTTCAGGGACGACGGGAGGCAATCTCGCCGCGTCTTCCTCTCGGAGCAGGGTCTCGATTCGTTCGAGGATCCGCGCCACGCTCTCCTCGGGGGACCGGAACCAGTCCGTGGACCAGATGCGGTGGAGCTTCCATCCCAAGCCCATCAACACCTGGTCTCTCAGGCGGTCGCGGTCTCGGGCTGAGCGTGAGCTGTGATACCGCGCGCCATCGCACTCCACGCCGAGGATGTAGCGCCCCGGGTGCAGGGGATGCCGGATGGCCAGGTCGATGAAGTAGCCCGCGACACCGACCTGAGGCACGACCTCGTAGTGATGGTCCGCGAGTGCCTTCGCGACAGCGACCTCGAAGTCCGAGTCCGGAGGTCGCCCGCTGCCAACCCCATGCGCCACCACCGCGCCCTGCGCCTCGAGGAGATACCTCTGCAGGACGCGCATCCCCCGGGGACTGCTCTCACTCAACTCGAGGTCCGTGGGGTCGAAGGACGCGAACACCGTCAAGGCGCACCGGGCGCGGGTGAAGAGGACGTTCAATCGCCGGTAACCATCGGCTTGATTGATGGGCCCGAAGTTCTTGCGGAAGCGTCTCTCCCGATCTGGGCCGAACGTGACCGAGACGAAGACCGCGTCCCGCTCGTCGCCCTGGACGTTCTCCAGGTTCTTCACCTCGAAGGGCAGGGGAGAGTGGGCCCAGCGCGCCAAGAAGGCCGCGAGGTCCTTGTCCTTCTTCTCTTCCGCTGCCACGTACTCGTCGATGAGGTCGCGCTGCTTCGAGTTCAGCGTGACGACCAGCAGGCTCTCTTGCGGTCGGGTGCGCGCGTGCTCCTTCACCGCCTCGACGACCGCGCGGGCCTCGGGCTCATTGCGGTTGGACTCATAGAGTCCGTCCTCCACGCGGCGAAAGTGGACGCCCAGGCCGTCCAGGTGCATGCCGGGTGCCGGGAAGACAATCAGGTCCCCGTCGTAGAACTCCTTGTTGCTGAAGGCGATGAGCGCCGGATGCCTGGAGCGGTAGTGCCACCGCAGCATCCGCATGGGGAAGCACTGCGCCGCCGCCACGAGGATGCTCTCGGACTCGTCCAACAGCGAGGGGCCGCGTGCCTCCTGTCCACCCTCGGCGTCGTCGTTCGAGTCGCTGTCCTCGTGTTCGAGCTGAGCAAAGAAGCTCGTCGGCGGGAGCTGCTCCGGGTCCCCCACCACGACGAGTTGCCTGCCGCGCGCGATGGCCCCGAGCGCGTCCTCCGGACGCAGCTGGCTGGCCTCGTCCATCACCACGAGGTCGAACTGCAGTTGGCCTGGAGGCAGGTATTGGGAGACGGACTGCGGGCCCATCATGAAGCAGGGCATCAGTGCCTGGAGTGCATTGCCCGCGCGCTGGACCAGCTCGCGAATGGGGACGTGGCGCTGCTTCTTGCCCAGCTCATGCTGGATGAGGTGGATCTCCGTCAGGCCCGCCACCTTCGTTGAATGCACGCCAGCGGGGACGTGACGGCGGCCGAGCTGACGGGCGAGGCTCGGACCTTGTTGCCGGATGCATTCCGCGTCCAGTCGCGCGAAGTCCTCTCTCCGGGCCGTCTGCATGGCTCCGGTGAACGCGTCGAGTTCGGGTTCGTCTCGCAGCACGGCCTCGGCCAACGAGCGGAAGAAGACGGCCTCGAAGGCGGTGCCCACCTGCGACGCCGCGAGGGAGGGGCGCAAGTCGATGCGCTCGAGGAACGCTTCGGCCCCGTGCAGGCGTGCGACCGCGTGGCGCTGGCGCTGATACGCGGCCCAGCCGGGAAGGGTGGACGCTCGGGTCTTCGCACGTTGCAACCGCTTCACCGTTCCGGTGAGTGGCGCCTCGGAGGCGGCGTCTTCCCAGGTCCCTGGGGACATTCCGGCCAGACTCCACGTCTGGCTCGCGCACTCCCGGTAGTCGCCAAGTCGCGTTGCCAGGTCGCGAGCACAGGCGCTCAGCGTCGCATGTCGCCGTGAGGTGTCCTCACGGAGCAGCCAGTCCGCCAGGCCCGCCGGAAGGGGCGCGGCGATGACCTCATCGGCATACTGCAACGCACGCCGAGCGCCGGAGGTGGAGGTCTTTCTGCCTTGATACGCCACGCCGAGGAGCTGCGCCGCCGCGGAGTGCTCCACCAACTGGTCCGCCGCTTCACAGGCTTCCCGGAGGCTCCGTACCCGCGCGAGAAGCTGAGACAGCGACAGCTCAGGGGCCGCACTTCCCTGGCGTGCCCATCCCAGCACTTCGTCCAGATGTCGCTGGAGTGCTTCCAGGCTGGCGTGCGTCTTTGATGCAGGGTCGGTGTTCCACGGCGCGTTGGGCAGATTCATGCGGGTCGCCGCCGCTTGAACCGTCGTGCCGACGTCCCGGGCCCGGAGATGGTCGTCGCCGCGCACCCTGGCTTTGGCGAGGGCCTCGCGCCAAGAGCTCGCGGGCAGCTCCCTCGCCGCTCGGGCGAACGCAGCGCCTGCGTCCCCCAGCGGCAGCGCCAGGGCATCCACCTTTCGATAGACATCCACCCACGCGAGGATTCGATCGAAGCGGGTCTCGACGCCCTGGAATCGAGTCCCCAGCAGGTCCTTCAGCGCGGCATCCTCCTCGAAGCGCTGCCTTGCCGCGTGGTGGGCCAGCAAGTCGTTGTACGCCTGGATGAGCGTGGGCCGTGACGGGCGGACGCCATGGGCCATGGCTCGGAAATCGCGCCGCGCGGCACGCCAGCCCTTCGACAACCAGGGGATGAAGGGCGGGGTGGCGACCGCGACCGCATGCGCCCTCAGCGTCGCCAGGGGCGGGACGAGGTCGGGCATGAACCGGACCGCGAGCGCCCGCGATTGTTCCTTCAGGTCCGCGCACGTGCTTGCCGCGGACCGCAGCAGGTCTTCCGCTTCACGGGGGAGCCACCGCGCCTCTCGCCACTCGAGGGTGCTCTCATCCAGCTCGGCCATCGCATCCACGACCCGGGCGAGTGCCTGGAGCTCCGGAGGCCGCAGGGGCCCTTCCAGGCCGAGTCCTGGCGTGAGGGCCTCCGCGAAGGCCGCTCCCGACGCCACCGCCAGCACGGCCTGCTCGACGGACTCACGCGCACGTCCGACGGTGACCAGGGAGGTGTCGGGCGTGAAGAGGCGCAGGCACGTTTCGACCCCTGACTCCGCGGTGCGCAGGACCGCCGTGGTCAGGTCCTCGCGTGGGCGCCAGCCCGCTTCCAGGTCCGTCCACTTCCGCTGCACCGACTCGATGGCATCGAGGAGTGAGCGCAGCGCTTCTCGTCTCATGGTGTCGAGGAGGGCCGGCATCAGCCCGGGGATGCTCTCGCTGGGTGGCGCAGAGAGGAGCTGCACCGTGGACACCAGGGCATCCGCGGCGAGCGCGCTGTCGCGCAGGTGGACGCCCGTGAGCGGCGCGAAGGACTCCACGCTCTTCCCCAATCGCAGCCCGGCTTCCTCCCAGGCCACCACCCGTTCGATGAGCTGATGGCAGTCCCGCTCGGAGAGGCGAGGATTCGTGACGCCGAACCAGGGATGGTCCGAGGGCAGTGGGGCGATCCGCCGAATCTCCGCCAACTGCGCCGCGAGCCCACGGACCGCTTCGCGAAGCTCATCCAGTGTCGAGGCTGACAGCGTCTCCGCGGTCGCGAACCGGAGGTCCTTCACTTCCGCGAGCGCGGCCTGGAGTTCCGACTCGGCGCGCCCCACCTTCCAGAAGATGTCATGCGGAGACACGCCGAGTGCCCCGAAGGGCTTGTGGAGCCGCTCGGTGTGCGCTCGCAGGTTGCCAATGGCAGTCGAGACCTGGGCTCCCAAGGTGCTGCTCGTCACGGCGGCATGACGGCGTCCCACGCGCCTGCGCAGGTCCTCCATGAACTGTTGCTTCTGGGTCTTGTGGCTGTGCAGCTCCAGACAGAAGTCCCCGAGGCCTGCCTCCTGAAGGCGCCGCGACACGACCTCTAGCGCGGCCAGCTTCTGGGTGACGAAGAGCACGGTCTTTCCCGCGGCGAGCGCGGCGCCGATGAGATTGGTGATGGTCTGGGACTTGCCGGTGCCAGGCGGGCCCTGCACGACCAGGCTCTCGCCGCGCAGTACATCGACCAGGACGCTGTGCTGACTGCTGTCCGCGTCCATGATGAGGGGCGGGAGCTGCGCTGCGAGCGCGGGCGTGTCCAGGTCATAGACCTCGCCGCGTCGCGCTGCGCGGCCCGCCGTCGCATCTCCTGAGGGGAGTGCTTCGCTTCGGGCTCCGAGCAGGGTCTGCACTTGAGGGCTGGCCAGCAAGGGGCTCGTCTGGGGCCAGCGGCTGGGCTCCAGGTCCCTCCACATGAGGAGGCGTCCGAAAGACAACAGCGTCACGGTGACTTGTCGTTCCAGGCCCCAGCCCGGGCGCACTTCCTGGAGCAGTGCATTCACCTTTGCGAAATAGGCTTCCAGTCCCTCCTCGGGCGTGAAGGGGGGCAGCGCGATCCCGAACTCCTGCTTCAGCTTCTCGCTGAGCGTGAGGTTCAGCTCGATGGACTCGCCCTCGTTGTAGTCCACCTCGTAGGCATGGACCTGGGTGCGCGCGTCGGCGGGTCCTCGCTTGAGGCTCACGGGCATGAGCAGCAAGGGTGCGCTGTGAGGCTTCTCCTGGTGGCGATCGGCGGCCTCGAACCACCGAAGGAATCCGAAGACCATGTGGAGCAGGTTGGCTCCCGTCTCCTGGATGGCGATCTGCGCGAGCCCTTGGAGCTTGTGCAGGTGTGCCTCCAGCTCCTCGGGGAAGAAGAGCGTCTGGAGGTGTCGGTCGTGGTGCTTTCGCGAGGCGGGCTCATCCGCTGGCGCCAGCGGCAAGTCGAACCGGGTGTCGATGCCCAGGCGCTCGGCCTCTTGCAAGGCCAGGCGTTGCCGTGAGGCCGCGGGTGACTCGACCGCCTTCATCGTGAGCACGCCGGAGTCCTGGAGAGGTGTCGCGCGCGCGGGCTCGGGGATGGGCAGGAACGTGAGCACACGGTGATTGCTCAGGCGTTCGAAGATGATGCCGGGCAGCTCATCCACCACGCGCAGCGACGTCCTCGCGGTGTGTCTGAAGTGGAGGAGCCGGTTGGATGTGCTCAGGTCCAGAAGCCGGGTGCGCTGCCGTTGAAGCTCCTTCAGCAGATGCGCCTCGTTCGGATTCATGACGCCATGCCCCTCCCCCGGGTCGTCATGAAGAAGAGCGACCGGGTACCGCGGGTTCTGGCCCATTCCTCGAACCAGGAGGATCCCTCGGGGACGGTATTGACACGGGGCTCGCGGACCCCAGGTGTTTCCAGTCGCGGAAGGGCGCGTGCGGATGTTCGGTTCGCGCCAGATAACGAGCCGGCTCGAACTTCAGCCCACGGCCGCGAAAGAAGGTGCAGAGGCGGTGAGACACCGACCTCGTCTCGCTACCAGGAGAGTCCTATGCCGTGCAGAGAATGGCGCTGGCGTGTTGCCACCACCCAGCGGGATTTGGATGACGCAGCCCGTATCCGCTGGTCGGTGTTTGGAGGAGAGCTGGGATTGCTGTCGGGCAAGGCATCCCCGTCGCGGCGCGAAGTGACGTGCTTCGACACGCTCGACACCACGTTGCATGTGAACGTCTACGCCGGCACCGAGGCCGTGGCGACCGTTCGACTGCTGCTGCCGAACGCGGAGGTGGCGGCCAACGCGGGAGGGACGACCGGCCTCGACATGGAGCAGCGCTTGGACCTCTCGAGCCTCTTCGGGCCAGAGCGGGTGTTCGCGGAGCCCTCGCGCTTCTGCGTGTTGCCGCAGTGGCGGCGCTCGGAGGCGCTCGCGTGGCTCCAGGCGGGGCTCTATGCCGAGAGTCGTCGGCGCGGGGTGACGCACTGGATTGGGTCCGCGAACCTGGAGACGGACTCGCACGACGACGCGCGGCTGTCCTGGCGGGTGGCCGAGTCCAAGGGCTGGGTGAGTTCTCGCTGGCGGGTCGAGGTGCCCGACCCGTGGCAGGCCTCGACGCATCCGCGCAGCCCCTTCTACACGCCCGACGAGCGAGCGCAGGCGGAGCAGGGGAGGCTGGAGGGGCTGCGGCTGCCCAAGGCGCCGTTGCTCTTCGCCAAGAAGCTGGGCGCGCGCTTCATCGCGAAGCCGCTCTACGACGCCTACTTCGACTGGTTCACGCTGCCGCTCATCGTCACGCTCGATGAGGTCCCGGCGGCGACCCTGGCTCGCTTCCAGGCGCTGCACCCCCGCGTGAGCCCCGCCGTCTAGGCCTGGGGCGAATCCTTCTTTCCCTTCACTTTCAACACGCAGCAGCCAGGCGCGAGCCCGCGCCAGGACAGGAGACGTCCGTGCAAACGCAGACGCAGAATCAGTCGGGGACGCAGTGGGTGGCGGTGCTGGACGAAGAGGCGCGAGGACTCGTGGCGGCCGTGGATGCGCATCCGGACGCCAGCCGCCTCTTCAATGGCACCATCGACACCGCGGGTTACATCCACTATCTCATCCAGACGTATCACTATGCCCGCTGGAGCACGCCGATCCTCGGTGATGCGGGCGTGCGGCTGAAGCGCTCGGGCCGGAACCCGGAGCTGGCGGAGCTGCTCATCCAGAAGGCGGGCGAGGAGCGGGGCCACGAGCGGTGGTTGCTGTCCGACCTGAAGAACCTGGGGTGCTCGCGAGCGCAGGTGGAGGCGGCGACGCGGAGCCCCGCGGTGGACGCCTACACCGGATGGAACTTCTTCACGTCACGCTCGGGCGTGCCCACGGCGGTCCTGGGGACCGCGTATGTGCTGGAGTACCTCTCGCAGACGCGGGCGGGAGTGGGGGCGGCGCGCTTGCTGGAGGTCGCGGCCATTCCCAACATCCACAAGTCGGTGACGTTCCTGCGCAGCCACGGGGAGCTCGACGGAGACCACGTGGACGAGATGTCGCGCGTGCTCGGAGGGCTGACGGCTCCGGAGGACCGGGCGGCCATCCTCCTCTCGGCGCGGGTCGTCCGGAACCTCTACCCGAACATCTTCCGCGCGGAGGAGGAGCCCGTCCGCTACCGACTCGCGGGATAGCGCAGGCCCCTTGTCTCAGACAGGCCGGTTGAGACGCGCGGCCTGGTAGATGAGGTCCGCGCGGCTGTCGACTCCCAGCCGGTTGCGAATCTCTCGCATGTGGGTCTCCACGGTGTACTCCGAGATGTGCAGCTCCCCGGCGATGGCTCCAACTTGCCAGTTGCGGAGCACGTACTCCGCAATCTTGGCTTGCTGAGGTGTGAGCTTGCGCCGCATCTCCATGGGGAGCGGGATGGAGGTGGGGATCTCGTGCATCAGGAGGGCCCACTGCCGAGGGCCCTCGGCAGCGGGCAGCTCGAGGAACCGGACCAGGCGGTAGACATCGTCATGGAGGATGACCCACGTGTCCCGGCCGTGACGCAGGTCCGGAGGCATGCCAACCAGGGCCGCCAGGTGGTCCTCGAGCACGCAAGGAAGTCCCGAGGAGGCGAAGTCGGACCGGGCGAACCAGCGCTCCAGGAGGGTGGTCGCGTATTGGGAACGCGCCACCTCATGCCGGTGGGGCTCCACGATGAGGAACGCCCTGTCTGGGTGGTTGTAGAGCCCTTCCAGGAGGCGCGCGCCGGTGGTGTAGGCCTCGAAGTCCGTGCAGTTGCGCACCGCATCCCCAAGCGTCGCGGTCAATCTGGAGAGCTTGTTGGCACACTGCGCGGAGAACGCGCGGCGCCGGGTGCGGTAGAGCGCGACCGCGCAGACGAAGCCGGGGCCAATGGGGAGCAGGACGGCCATGACGTGCTCCAGGCCCAGACCCAGCTCGCGGCTGCGTTGGTAGAGCAGGTTGTGGTCGTACTCCTTGCGAGTCAGCATCTCCGGATCGCGGAAGACCACGTTGGGCTGCGCGAAGATGGGCGGCCGGACGAAGTCGTGGTCGGACAGGCTGGCGTACTCCGCCATGAGAGGGATGGGCGGACCCGGGACGAGCCACTGGAAGCTCAGCTCCGGTGAGACCCGCATGAGGCACATGGCGAAGGCGTCGGCCGGGATGAGCTCCAGCAGGGGCTCTCGCGCGGCTTCGAGCGAGTCCGTGAGGGACAGCGAGCTGTGGAGGGTCGTGATGACCCGCTCCCGGAGCACTTGCTCCTGGGCAGAATGCGTCATGGAACGGAGCATCCTCATCTCCTGGTCAGGCAACCCCGACGGTTCGCATGTGGGACCCTCTCCATAGGTCCGGGCTGCAGATTTCGCCCTCCCTTTCTGGGGGTATTGCGCGAACTGAACAGATAGGGCATGCGCCATGACGCCAGCGCCCTGGAGAACGCGACCCAGGGCCCTGATGTCTGGGTATCGGGTGTCTAGTTACAGGGCGCGCCGCAGACGCCGGCGCCGCGAGCCTGACAGGCCGCCGTGTTGATGCAGAACTGCCCATCTCCCGTGCAGCAGCCCAGCAGCCGGGCCGGCTCGAGACCGCTCTCATCCGAGGCCTCGCTGCCAGGCGCGGTTGAAACGAGTGCCGCATCATTCATCGAGACTTCGCTCGCGGCGCTCTGCGAGGACGAAAGGACAGCCATTCCCACCACGAAGGCGAAACTCACCGCGACTCCACAAACGAGCTTGCGCAGCATCTGGGACTCCTTGGCTTGAGAGGCGTTGCGAATGTTACTCGCGGTGTGTCTGGTGTCCAGGGTGCCCGGAGGGGTGGCGCCCGGTTGGATTTTGATGGGCCGAATGGATGCTCTTCTCGGAGGCGTGGCCTGTCCGGGAATGGGACGCATGGCCTCGGCCTGTCGAGCTGTTGGCAGGGCGGGACTCCCTTGGGGACGGCTGTGTGCGTCGAAGTGGCTGGAGAGATTGTAGTGATTTTATTTTTGAAGTCGCTACAAATTTAGCCGCCGCCCAGGATGGTGGCTGAGACACCGACAGGAGCGCAGCATGAGCCACCCGACCGTATTGATCTCCGGAGCAGGCATCGCAGGGCCCACGCTGGCGTACTGGCTGGCACGGCGCGGCTTCCGTCCTACCGTGGTAGAGCGCGGCGCCGCGCTGCGCTCCAGTGGCAGCCCCGTGGACGTCCGAGGGCCCGCGGTGGCGGTGGCCGAGCAGATGGGCCTCATGCCCCGCCTGCGCGACGCGGCCACGCAGGTCTCGGCCTTGAGCTTCATCGATGGCTCGGGGCACGAGGTGGGCCGGGTCAACCTGCGGGCCCTCCAGCGCGCGAGCGGGAGCCGCGAGGTGGAGCTGCCTCGCGGCGATCTCGCCACCATCCTGTATCAGGCGAGCCAGGACTCGGCGGAGTTCCTCTTCGGCGACTCCATCACCGGGCTGAGCCAGGACGCGCACGGCGTGGACGTCACCCTCGGACAGGCCGGGGCGCGTCGGTTCGACCTGGTGATTGGCGCGGACGGCTTGCACTCGGCGGTGCGTCGTCTGGCCTTCGGTCCCGAGTCGGACTTCGTGCGGCACATGGGCATCTTCATCGCGACCCTGCCGCTGGAACGACCGCTCGACGATGCGCGAGAGGTCATCCTGTACAACACGCCGGGCCGGGCCATCTCCCTCCATCCGTCGCGAGGCAAGGCGCTGGCGGCGTTCATGTTCCGAGCCCCGCTCGAAGAGGGCTTTGACCACCGCGACACCCCCCAGCACAAGCGGTTGCTGACGGACGCGTTCTCGGACGACACGTGGCGAGTCCCCGAGCTGCGGCGGTCCATCCAAGCCACCTCCGAGCTCTACTTCGATTCCGTCAGCCAGGTGCGCTTGTCCCAGTGGGCCAACGGCCGCATCGCGCTGCTGGGAGACGCCGCGTCTTGCATCTCGCTGTTTGGCGACGGTTCCTCGCTGGCCATGGCTGGAGCCTTCACGCTGGCGAAGGCGCTGGCCGCGCATCCGAGCGACCACCGCCTGGCCTTCCGTCAGTACGAGGCCGACCACCGGACCTGGGTGGCGCCCAAGCAGCGCAACAGCACGCTGGCGGCCTCGCTGCTCGTCCCGGCCACGGGGTATGGAATCCGCGCGCGGAACCTGGCCACGCGCCTGTGGCCCGTGGCCGCCGCCGCCGGATGCCTGAGCCGCAACCTGACCGACGTTCGCGCTCGTGTGCAGGAGTGCGCAGGGTAGAGTCCAGCCCATGCGGAGACACTCCTGAGCCCTCCCACGCCGACGACGCCTCCCGTGGAAGGTCTGCGCGAGCGGAAGAAGCGGGCCACGCGCGCGGCCATTCAACGCGCGGCCCTCCAGCTCTTCACGCAGCAGGGGTACGACCAGACGACGACCGAGGAGATCGCCCGCGCGGCGGACGTCTCGCTCGGCACGCTCTTCAATTACTTCCCGAACAAGGAAGCCCTCGTCGGGGACGAGTACGATCCGCTCTTCATCCGCCTGCTGGAGTCGAGACCCCCGGACGAGCCCCCCTTCACGGCCATTCGTCAGGCCATCGAGGCGATGCTCCGCTCCATCCTGGCGGAGGAGGACCGCGGCTTCATGATGGCCCGAGCGAAGCTGACGCTCGAAGTCCCCGCCTTGCGCGCCGCGGCCCTGCTGGACCGCGAGCGCAGCGCCCGGCTGCTCCAGGAGTTGCTCGCCAAGCGGTCCAAGCGCAAGGCCCTCGACTTCGAGCTGAAGGTGACCAGCGCCATCCTCGTCACCGCCGTCTTCGCCGCGATGGAAGCCTGGACCGAGTCAGGCGGCAAGGCGGACCTCATGAAGCTGGTGGGCCGCGCGCTGGAGGTCGCGGAGCAGGGCGCTCGCTTCGAGTCGAGCACGCCCAGCAGGCCCAAGCGCTAGCGATGGCAGGGCCGCGCCCCGGAGCCTCAGGGCCTCCCTGCCTCCGCGTTTCGCCCCGACGCAGGTGCGTTCGCACTCGACGCGTTTTCACGTGCCTCATGCCACCGCGCGCTCGTCAGCCCGAGGCGCGCCATGGCGGTACGACCGTTGCAAATGCGACGGCTCATGACCACCCCAGCCACACAGCTCGCGCCTGAGTCCCTGACGGAGTCAAACCCAGACGCCGCCGACCCTCAGCTCCAGTATGCCTGCCACCATCACGTGATGTGGTCGGAGGAGAGCGTTCTCGATGAGCGGAGCGCCACCCACTTGTGGCTCCTCCATCGCGCTCTGGAGCTGTTGGAGAACCTCGGGCCCTCGGGAGCCGACCCGCGAGTGGTGGCGGATGCCCTGCACATCGCCAGGTTCTTGAAGTTCAGCGTGACTCCGGATCTCAACTCCAAGCGTCCCTGGACAGACAACACCATCTTCCACGATGCGATGGTGAAGGGCCTGTATGACTGCGACTGGTCCAACCCGTGGATCAGCACCTGCACGTGGCAGAGCCACTTCTACAATCCCGTCACGAAGAAGAGCGTCGACACGGGCCTCAATGGCAACAACCCGACCGGGAAGGTCGCGCCCATCTACGCCGTCAATGCCATTCATCTCGGTCAGTACGAGCGACTCGCCGTCGCGAATCCAGACATCCGAGACCTGATCCAGTTCTTCTACTACCTCGGCATCGCGCTCCACTATTTCGAGGACCTGACGCAGCCGATGCACGCCCACAACTTCCCCAACTTCATCGCGGGGGCCAAGGACGTGTTCCACAAGGACTTCGAGGCAGCGGCCCAGGACTACGTCAACACGAAGCCGGAGGCGCTCAAGGTGGGCTCCGGGTCACTGACGCAGGACAACTGCTTCGCGTTCGGTGGCGACCCTTCGACGCAGACGCCGGAGGCGGGCGTCGCCGCGTGGATCATCGCCGCCGCCGCTCGGATTGGTCACCCCAACTACAACCTGGCGCTGACGGACGCCGACCAGAATGATTGGGCCCTGTCGCGCGTGCTCTCCTTCGAGTCGAAGGAGGATCCGCTCCCCCCGAACATCCAGCCCGGCTACACGCTTGACAGCTTCTACAACGATTCAAAGCTCCCCATCCCACCCCCGGGGCATCCCAGTCCCGTGGGCTACGCGACCTGGCAGGCGGCCTGTGTGCCTGTCTTCAACCGGGTCCTCGTCTCGGCCATCCAGGGCTGCGCGGGGTTCCTCCTGGCGATGTTCCGGGACTGGTTCCCGATGCTGATGTGGAAGGATGCCGAGCGGACGGTCCCGCGCTCCTTCGACGACTTCCCGGGCAAGGCCATCTACCCCCAGGATGTCGTCGCCATCGGCTGTCAGACCGTGGCGAGGTATCAAGCCGGCACCTTCCACGCGCACAACATCTACACGGGCAAGCCGGACCTGTTCGCGAGCATCGTGCCCGGCTCCGAGGGCTACTACACGGCAGTGCTGGGGCGCTACGCCATCGCCATCGCGTCGAACCCCGACTACCCACCCACCCAAGACGCGCTCCCGCCGGTCTACACCTTGGGACGGCAGTTGCCGGGGAACATCCCGGATGTGACGGTGATCGGGCGCGACGGTGTTCCGCTCAAGAACCAGCGCATGCCGCAGGGCTCATCCATCAAGACCGAGGGGTTCCCGCCCATTTCCGAGCCGGTGACCCAGACGCATGCCATCATCCCGCTGGCGAGAACGCTCGGCATCAGCTCGAGCCGCTCGCTGAACGCCACCCTGGCGTTGGCGGAGCCGACCTTGAATCACCGCTGCGTCGCGCTCACGGCGCAGGGGAACGGGTTCCAATTCCAGTCGGCGGGGGTCTACTACGTCACGGTCCAGGTCATGACGCCTCCCGTGGCAGAGTCCGAGGACCCCTACACGGCGCAGGTCGCGCTCAAGAACGCCTCGACGGGCAACATCGAGATTCACGAGAGCGTGGCCACCGGGAAGGGCCGAGGCGGCATCATCCAGGTGAGCGGCATCATCTCGGTGGCGGACGCGAGAGAGACGTACATCGTTCGCTTTGCTCAGGACTCGGGCAGCTCGTATGACCTCGCGACCGACGCGCGCTGTTTCGTGCATGTCGTCCAGCTCCAGGCGGCGCCCGTCTCGGACCTCGCGTTGTCGCCGCTGAGCGCCCGCCACTACCAGTCCTTCATTCCGGCTCAACGCCTGTGGGCCTCGCATCAAGGGAAGGATGGCGGCTTCGTCATTCGCCTGGCGGACTCGTCCGCGAACCGGGCCGTGGAGATCAGCGGCTCGATGGGCCAGCTCCAGTTCCTCAGCGCCGGGCGGTACTTCATCCATGCATCGCTCGGGACCTCGTATCACCGGTCAACGGGAAGCAATCAGGCCGCGGCGATGCTGCAACTCGTCCGGGCCTATTGGGATCATCACAAGGTGGCCAATGCTCCGGTGCTGATGCAGCGGGTCGCGGCCGCGAACAACAGCATCACCGGCTACATCCACTTCTCGGGCTTCATCGAGGTGAACACCGATGACGTCTACTTCCTCCGCTTGGGGCTCTATCCGCTCGGAAGCGCCGAGTCCTTCGGCGTGGGTGGGGATACGTCGGATCGCCTCGACATCTTCAAGCTCGACGATCCGGATCCGTTGCAGGTGGCGCGTTACGACCTGACGACGATGAATGGCACCACCTACCTGCCATACACGAACAACATCCCAAGCGACCGGCTGCAGCGGTTGAACATGCCCCTGGAGAAGAACCGCTGCTTCACTCCGGTGGAGACGAAGTGGGGGCAGTCCCTTCAGTTCAATCTCCCTGGGAAGTACTGGGTGGTGGTCTCGCTGGGAATCCCGGTGACGAGCGGCCCGTTGTTCATGGCCAATCTGGAGTTGGACCAGGAGAACACGCCGCCCTCGCCCAATACGCCGCTGTTGGCGACGAGCATCTGCCCCACGGGGAACCTGGGCGAGCGGCAGGCGGGCTACATCCAGATGGAGGGCATGGTGGTCGTCACGGACGTCAGCAAGACCTACGCCTTGTTCCTCGTCCAGACGAGCGGCGAGACCGTCTCGGTGGGCGGAACCTCGTTCGACTTCATCCAGGCCTTCGCCATTGATGGAGACGTCTGACGGGGGCCCGCCAGCGATTGAGCGGGTTGGGCATTTTCGGCTGGCACGGTTCGCCATTCCCACGAGCCCCCGCAGCGGTGCTGCGGGGTAGGTGTCCACCCAGAGCACAGTCGATGTCCTGAGCCTCTTCGCGCCGCTTGCGATTGAGTGCGGACTGTGGGCAACACCCTTCCGCCAACTAGAGCGGAAGGGAATCTCGAATGACGAAACGAGTCTTCGTGGCCAGCGAGTTCGCGCCCCTGCGCACCGTGGTGGTCGCGCGCAGCCAGATTCGCATTTCGGACGCGGGCGTCATGTCCGAGGCGCAGCTCGAAGCGCGGCTGGCCATCCTGCCCGAGGCCGAGCGCGTGATTGCGCGTCGCCTGGTGGGGCGCGACCACGCCGAGGCCATGCCCGAGCGGCAGAAGGCTTGGGAGGGTGAGCGACTCGCGCTCCAGGCCGTCTTGGAGAAGCACGGCGTGCGAGTGCTGCTGCCGTCGCTGCTGACGGAGTCTCAGAAGGAGGCCGGCGGCAAGTACGGCTACAGCAACTCCTACGTGCGCGACCCCTGGTTCACGGTGGGGGACGTCGTCATCGAAGGCAGCCTGCGGAGCCTGCACCGCCGCCGCGAAGTGCTCCCGTGCCGGACCTTGTTCGCGCAGGAGGTCCTTCCGGCGGAGTGCAGCTACGTGGCCGTGCCGCAGCCCGATGCCGCGCCCATCGACGCGAAGGGCCCTCAGGTCGGCCCGTTCCTGGAGGGCGGGGACACGTTGGTGCTGGGCAAGCACGTGTTCGTGGGCCTCTCCGGGCTCGCCTCGTCGGAGTCCGGGGTGGCCTTCCTGCGCAAGCTGCTCGCGCCTCGGGGCTATGTGGTCGAGCCCGTGCGGCTCAAGAACAACTTCCTCCACCTCGACTGCGCGCTGGGGCTGGTGCGTCAGGGATTGCTTGTTGCGTGCCGCGAGGCGCTCGTCGACGGTCTCCCCGAGGTCCTGCGCGACTGGGAATGCATCGAGGTCACCGAGGATGAGGCCTCGCGGCTCGGGACCAACGGCCTGCCCATCTCTCCCGATGTCTACGTCACCGACCCTGTGTTCCAGCGCATCGGTGACGCCATCGCTCGGCATGGCGTGAAGGTCGAGTACGTGGACTTCACCATCTCCCGCTCGTTCGGTGGCGCATTCCGCTGCTCGACCCAGCCTCTATGGCGTGAGTAGCGCCAGCGTTCCGCGCTGCCGCGACCTCACGGGGCACTCCAGAAGGCTCCAGCCGTTCTCACGCGACGTGGGGCCGTGGGAAGCGAGATGGGCCAGCTCCTGCCCGTCAATTCCTTGCATGCGCGAGAAGGGAATTGTTTGTCACAAGCTCACGACGACGCGTCGTCCCTGGGTCGATATCGCACCCACTGTGACCCCAGTTTCTTGCGATCCGTGAAGACCTCCGAGTCTCCTCGCGCGAGCCTCGGAGTCCGGGGCGGCCCTGGAGAAATTGTGATACGAGGGGATTTTTACCGCGAACCGGAGGCTCGCTTTGAAGTTGTTTCGAGTATGTCTGACGTCGTTGCTGGTGGTGTTGGCCGCCTGTGGTGATGACTCATCGCCCGGAGTCACCCCAGACGCCGGCAGCCCCCGGCCCGACGCGAGCGTCGAGATTCGTGACTCCGGTACGGAGATCAAGGACGCGGGCTCCGAGACGCCCGACTCCGGCACGGTGACTCCGGATGCGGGCAGCGAGACGCCCGACTCCGGCACGGTGACTCCGGATGCGGGCAGCGAGACGCC